>CANTHI010000170.1 GCA_947653505.1 uncultured Eubacterium sp. | reverse complement strand
CGGAGGAATTTACCTTACAGATCAGCAGTGCTCTCAGAAATAGCGCCTATATATACGATTGGCGTATCGCATGGTTCCATGACACCTTCGCCCTTACCAAGACTGCTCCTGTTTAAAAATGGAGCAGTCTGATAAAAACGGCCGTTACCACCGTCCAGCTGCTTTAGCATCTGTATTTCTTCGTCTGACAGCTCCATCACGCAAAATACCTGTTTTCCGGCATTCAGGCACAGCTTTATTTCGTCCAGCAGACGTCTTCTTGTCCGTTCCAGAGACACTGCCATATGATCCGGATAAAACAGTATCCCGTCCACTTTCTCTATGCTTTCCTGCAGGCTGTCGCTAAAAAAAATGCCACGGCTGTTCAAAAAGTCCATATCCGCAGACTGGCTGCTCCTGGCACATACTCCGCTTATTTTATCTTTCCCATCACCCAGCAGCAGAAAATGATTCTTTTTGGTATAAGGATATAACAACAGTTCCATTATCCGGCCTCCCCCCTCTGACATTCCTTCATCATAATGTAGATCATCAGCCTGCGCTCCATTCCGTGCCTGACTCCGTCGCAAAAGGAATTTTTAAAATCCCCAGACAGCTCTCCCTGGTCATCCACATGCCTTGCACAGAGCGTACAGTGGGTAAATGCCCAGCAATGTCTGCATTTTTCGCCGTTTAGTTTTCCAAGATTCAGAAGCTTTTGTGCCTTGCCAGTATCGAACCCATGATCCAGATCTCCGATACACATCGCATCTGAGGATTCACTCACCCGTTCGCATGGGAAAAACAACCCGTCTGCATTGACAAACAGCTTCGTACTGCCCGGAATACATGGTCCTGAATGTGACGACCGTTCCGACAGCCGCATTTGTGGTTTCATTTCACTTTCTATTTTCTTAAGCCCCATAACAGCATCTTTCTCTATCCAGTTTTTTCCCGTATATTCTCCATGTGTCAGATAATCTATATATGCGGCAAATTTATGATATTCCTCCTTTTCCCGAAAGGATTTTGTCCTCACTGTTTTTTCAACCGAATAAATATCATCTATATCCGATATCAGAAACTGTCGCATACTGGCAAACTCTTCTTCTTCAAACAATGCTGTAATCTCATCATAATCATACTGCTGGTCAATCACCATATTCGCAGATACGCCATCCCAGAGCTTTGGGTAATTTTTATAAATCATATCTATATTTTTCCGGACTGTCCCATAGCTGCCTTTTCCATTCCCTGCAAAACGGCGATTGACATTATGTATTTTTTCCGGCCCGTCAAGGCTGACCAGAAATCCGATTTCGTTGTCCAGACAAAACTCTGCCACTTCCCGCGTCAGCAGCGAACCATTTGTCGTGAATGTAAAACGGATCTCACGATCCCCAAAAACCTTCCCTGCATAAGCTGTCAGCTCTTTCATCATTTCAAATTCAAGCAACGGCTCGCCGCCGTAAAACGCAATGTGCGGATGGCTGACAGCCGTCGAATGTTCAGCGAAAAAGTCAACCGCCCGGTGTGCCGTCTCCCGGCTCATCTTCCTGTCGCTGTGCATACGCTGCATGTTGTTATGGCTTTCCGAATAGATACAATAAGAACACCGGAAATTACACTCCTGGGTCAGCTGCAGCACCATTGCATGTATCTGTGTCTGCAGCATGTCCTCCAGCACCGGCGTCATCGGATGCTCAATCTCTTTTACATGAAAATCCGACAGATATCCCTGCTCCTTCAGACGCCCGATCGTCCGGTCTGTACGTGGGCACTCTCCAGTCTGCATCCACTCCTGCAGATTCTGATACGTTTCTTCTGAAACCCGCACTACCTGATTCCGGTTTACATCAAAAAAATAACAATGATATGGTGAACGCAGCAATCTGATAAATGGTTTATTCTGTTCCATCCTGATTCCTTTCCAACTCATTTATAAAAAAATGCCCTTCCTTTGTAAGCAGTCCCTGAAAAAAAGAAAACCGGTATTCAGCCCTGCACAGCTCTTCAACATACAGATACTCACAAAACATCTTTTTTATTTCATCCTTCCAGCCAGCATAAGCCGGATACAGCCCGACGTAAACCGCAAAGACATCCTCATCTTTCTGTATGATCTGTATCTGCCGGATCATTCTGCCCACCTTCCCGTTGATAAACTCCACCGGCCGGCGGAACAGGCCGGCGCAGAGTCTGCCGCCTTTTTTCAAAGACACAAACCGGCTGTTTCTGCTTTCTTTAAAATCCAGACGCAGCGGAATGCTCCCCATCATTCCTGCAGTACCTGTCCGGACTGCCATATGATCCGTTTTATAAAAACGAACCGGCATCAGCAGATTTTGTCTCGTGGAAAAGACAGCTCTGCCCCCGGATTCTTCTGCCGCAACATTCTCTTCCAGCAGTTCTATGGTCCCTGATTTGTTTTCCATCGCATAGTACCCGAACATCGCCGATATCCAGACCTTTTTTACAGTGCATCCAGTCAGCTCCTTCAGCCGTTGGCACAGTGTATCGCTGCAGGTATTGATGATCTCGATATACCTGAAATGAAAATCTCCGGTCAGCCAGCCTTTCTGTGCATATTCCAGCAGTAATTCTGCAGCTGCGGCATCTGACTGGAGCCATTCCGGCTGAAACGTTTCCCATGCATCACAGACAAACCGGAGCCGTTCTGGCCGGATCTGATCCATGCACAGATATAACACCGTCTGGTGTTCTGTATACACCGGCTTTGAGTGCAGCAACGTATTATCCAGATAATGCGTCACACACAACCTGCATACACGGCTTTCCCTGGTTATGCCTGCAGCCTGTTTCCTCATGTCCCATACCGGACATTCTGTCTGCTCCCATGCATCAGCCAGCCAGTAAATTTTGTGGCAGATTCCATTTTCAGCCATCGTATGGACGACCCGGATATTGTTCCGGTACGGATAACGCAGATATTCTTTCTGCAGCAGTTCCTCTGCATGTTCTGATATCTTCTGGTCATCCAGCAGGATTTCTGTTTTATGTTTTTTTTGATTTTTTTGATTTTTCAATGTTCGTCAGCGCATCCTCTCAATCTATCCTATTACATATTTAGATGTATTATTTATATAGTTATATTATACTTCTGCTTTTACAAATGTCAACCAATTTTTCCTTAAGAAAACAAAAAATATTCCTAAACTGTGTCGTACCATATTCATCCATCGTGCAATCGAAAAAAATTCTGCTGAATTGATCAAAATGTCTTATTTCCATAAAAAAGAAAAGAGAACCGTTCCACGAAAAACACAGAACACTTCCCTTTACTCATGTTTCCTAAGGAACTGTAAGCAAACAATTTGCTTACAGTTCCTTACCTGTTTTATACACTTTTCCTGCACATGCTGCTTTATCTGTCAAATTTATTCGGTCAGATAAATACGGATAAATTTTTCAAACTCTTTCATACATGCATCATAACTGGCAGTTCCTTCATAAAAAGGTTCCATAGCCAGGCGAAACTCAGCAATGCATATGTTTGTTTCAAAAATACTGTTTCCCGGATTCATCAGAACCTCCTGATACTGCCTGCGGATATCCTGTGGGATTTTTGCTGCCCCCATGTCCGCGCCGCCCTGCAGAAATGCGGTCTGTTCCGCTTCATCCATAAAATCCTGCAGCTCCTTTTTCAGCACCGGACTGTACGAACCCTTGTCTGCCATCTCCGCCTGAACCGTATCCCCCATCAGTATCTTTAGCATATTCCATGCATTCTGCCGGTTTTCACTGTTCGCACGAATGCCTGCATAATGCATGATCGTAGCCGTTGTCTCTCCCTGATCATTCAAAAACGGCCACAAAAGCGGATGTGCCTGTGCTGACATATTCTGTGCCGCCGCCCAGAAATTCATATTACTGATCGGAATGCACATACCGGCCTCTCCCTTTGCAACCATCTCTCCATAACCATCCCATGATGTATCAGACACTGGTTCCTGCCCGGTATCCTCTGCATAAAATCCCTTATACGCCTCGCATGTCTGCCGGAGTGTTTCCGCGTCGATACCCAGCTTTCCATCTTTATAATTCAGAAACTCATGCGACGCATACTCTGGAAATGCGATCAGCCGTCCCGGCTCCAGAAATAAACGCTCCATACCTTCTGCACCGGCAAATTTTTTCATTTCGTTTAAGAATGATGCCATATCCCTGCATGCTTCCAGCGAAATTCCCGCCTTTTCCAGATTTTCCTGCGTCGTCAGCGCAACCCGCACCGTATAGCTCAGCGGCATAATCATCTGTCTGCCTTCATATACGCCTGCATCCAGTACCGGCTCTACGTAATCCTCTGCTTTCCACGCACTGTCTGTCTCCATGAACTCATCCAGCGGCGCAAATGCCTGTGCGCTCATCATTTTATAAACATCTGAATTTCCATAACTGGCCATCAGCAGGAGATCCGGCCCTTCCCCGGCCAGAATACGGGTATTGATCCGCTCACTGTTCGGCAGTATCTCCGAAGCAACTTCCACATTGAGCTCCACGTCCGGATACAGCGTTCGAAATTCTTCAAAGCCGGTTTTGAACTGAGCGTTAATCAGTTCATCCACACACAATGTCAGACTCTGGTTGGTCTGCTGTGTATCCTTACCCGCACAGGCGCTTACTAACAGCACAGCCATTCCGGTAATAATACTTCCCAGCACATTTTTCCGTTGCATAACAACCACCTTCCCCTTTCCGCAGCAATACCTGTTTCTTTCATTCTTTTTGCGGCCTTTTTATTTCAGCCACGGATATTTTTCCGCCAGCTCTGCTGCAGACATATCCGTTTTCCACAGGGCATTCCACAGCTCTGCCGCAGATGCATCCGCCTTCTGGCATGGCAGATACTGCCGTACTGTCCCGGAAAGCTCCGTGACCGGAATGCAGGAGCCCTTACGGACAGCATCTGCATAACCTTCCTCCTGCAGCATAAACTTCCAGAAATCAAAAACTTCCTTTGCATGATCCGACTTTTTAGATACAAAAATCATATCCACGCCTGCCACCGGAGACAGCGGGATAAAAAACACATCCTCCTGCCCTTTTCTGATCTCCATGCCGTAAGACCCGTCCAGCCATCCGGAAAGACTGCTGCTGCCAATGACCGCCCCAAGTGTTCCGGATGCAAGGTCTTTCATAGCCTGTCCTCTCGTACTTTTTTCTATGGGGATTACAATATTTTCGTCTTTCCACGATTTCACAGCCGCAAGAAATGTCTCCCATCCTTCTTCGGAGCAATGCCATCTTCCGTCTTCCTGCCTTGTCAGCAGCTCCTCTCCTGCCACAAATACGGCCATAGCACGAAACGCATCCATATCCTGGTCCATATATGCACCTGCGTTTCCTGACGCAGCAGCGCTGAGCTTTCTTAGAAGCTCTGTCAGCTCTTCTTCCTCTTTGGGCGCTGGCTCTTCTGTAATACCTGCATTTGCAAGAGCTTTACGGTTCAGCCAGATTCCATACTCTCTTGCCTGCAGCGGCAGACCAGCCGTACTTCCAAGATACGGTACGCCATTTCTGACAGGCTCAGGCAAAAAATCTGTCTCCTGTCCTGATTTTTGCAGCAGTTCTGTGAAATCCGCGCCTTCGTTATTCTCCTGATTCGTCGCGGGACCTGTCATATCCACATAGGCTTCTTTATAAATCACGGCATCCGGGGCCATATCATACTGATCCATCTCTTTATATAAAACCGCTGTTACGGATTCCGGCTGTGATACCGGCAAAAGCTGCACCTGTGTTCCACTTTTTTTGGCATACCGCTTTGCCGCACCGGATATCCAGTCAGAAAACGGCCAGTCCCCTCCATGATCCGGCCAGCAGATGCTGATTACCTGTCCGCTGGATTCTGTCTCTTCTCCTGTTCCGTCCGGATCCACATATCCCTGTATATATACAATATCCGTAACCGCCTGAACCGATCGTCCGGCATACTCTTTCTGTGTTTTTGCAGAAACGATGCTGCTGTCGCTGGTTTCGGACAACACACTTACCGGCTCCAGCAACGCAGCGCCCGCAGTTGCCAGCAGCTGGCTGCTGCGGTCGTCGTCAATTACGTCCAGATCCGGCCGCAATACACTTCTTTCCTGAAACAGCTGCAGCGCTTTTTTTGCCTCGTCCGGATGCTTAGAAGAAGCCGACACTCCGACAGCCTGTGTGATCAGTCCGGTAAACCCGCCGTTACTGTCCGGTATACTCACAAATGCTATCTTTCCGCTGCGCTCCAGAAGGGAAACCGTAATCCCCAGCTGTCTGTAATCATACACCCCGCATCCTCCCATCAGACACTCTCCGGCTTCCAGCATCCGGTACGCACGCTGCTTTTCTTTCTGGCCCACAGCTGTGTCAGACATCCGGTCTTTGCAGGCGCTGCGCAGCTGTTCCAGTTTTGCTTTCAGCCTTTCTGTCTGTGCCGGATCTTCACCTGAAAGATAATACCGCTGGAGCCAGTCCACGATCCGATCGTCCTCAAACGCATACTTCCCTGTCCGCTCTGCTGCCGCAGTCACCGCATCCACAAACTCTTCGAAAGAGCAATACATGTCATCTGTCCGGATACCGGCTTCCTTTAGTGTATCCGCATACCCAAATACAACCGGACATTTCATATACATGGGAACCACATACGTGCGTTCCTCCCGCATTCCCGCTTCCAGCGCTCCCGGAATATATTTTAACGGCGTTCCATGCAAAGACGAGACATCACCCAGCTCTGCCAGCATGCCAGACTCTGTCAGCTCATCCGGATCCAGTCCGTTGCACAGATTCATACAGATAAAATCCGGTCCTTCCCCTTTTTGAAGTGCATCTTCCAGTTCCTTTCGATACTGCTTTGGGGTAAGCCCACATTTACTGACCAGATTCCATGTAATATCACTGTAATACTGTTCGTCTTCAGTACCCTCCGCCTGCTTTCTCCAGGATTCATACTGACGGATTCTGTAACGGATATCCATCGCGTTATCTTCATCCAGCCAGATGGTGAGCTCTGTTTTTCCATTTGTAAGCTCTGTTTTCTTATTACTATGTAAATCATCCTTTTCCTGTTTTTTCCCGTTCCTGCCAGTACATCCTGCAAGAATGAATAAGCATAAACCAATCATCAGCCAGAAGCATCTTTTCCTCATGGCATGTCCTTTCCGGAAATTCATTTCCCATATGATCCTTTTACGCAGTATGAAAAATACAACGGGATATTCATGATACCCGTTGATGAAGCTGTATAAAATATGTTTTCTTTCTCACCGTGAATAATTTCATACAGGAACTGTCCGTAAATAAACTACTGACAGCTCCTGATACTGTTAACCCGGTGTTCTAAGATGTGACGCATAATCTTCACAACTTCCAAACAATATCCGCAACATCATTTCAAGTTTGTACTATATTAATAATTTATCACACATTTATATTTTATGCAAGAAGATAAAAAAACAACAACAATACCTGATTTTTTTAGTTTCCACTGCATATATACTATTACATCTTTGAATTATTCCACTTTTGTATAATACAATATTATCATATAATAATCTCTATTTCAAGCCGTTTTCATCAATAAAGTACACATACTTAAAGTGTATGCTCCTATTCACGGCCCAGTGGGGGGGGAAGGCCGCATATGCTATAATTTAAGCAGAAAAATGAATCTGCAAACATAAAATGGAACATATTGGCTATGCGGACGCCAGATGGGAGATGGTGCCCTGTCTGCCTGTTCCTTTTCCAGAATGTAAGAAGTTCTAAGTATTCTGCATCCAG
>CANTHI010000169.1 GCA_947653505.1 uncultured Eubacterium sp. | reverse complement strand
TCGTTCCACACCAGACATATGCCAGGAATTCCATGTAAAATGCTCACCTGCATCTTCCCGTTCAAAAATAGCTGGAGTTTTTAATAAAATACCACCGCGTACATTGACATTCGTCAGCTCATCTGTACGTTTTGCAAGTGCCTGATCCAGTGCATCTGCCGTTCCATTACACCAGCCATAATCTACCCAGTCACCAGAATGTACCGCTTTGACTGCTTCGTCGGCTGATACCAGTTTCTTTTGATATTCTTCTGCGTATCCCATGATAACCTCCTTCATGATACTGTGTTGCGTAATCAACTATTGTTAATAGTTTAACGATAACTCTATACTATCATTTTTATAGCAGAATCGCAAGGTCTTTTTGTTATCATACCAGACTGTACTGCTCTGACAGTGTTACGATTCACGGCCCCGGGGATATCTGTAATGGATTTTACAACAGCTCTTATTATTTCGTCCGGACTTTCTTAACTTTCGACCATTCTGACCAGATAACCTGATCTCCCACTTCCTGATAAGTCCGGATACGTATGTAATACGTCTGTTTCCGTCCTAAATTACTAAGTACCTGTGTCGTATTTTTATTACCGGCTATGTATCCTTCTACATAGTTACTGTCCAGTCCTTTTCCTTCTGAAATCCGGATCAGATAACCATCCGCCTGCTTCTGTCTCTTCCATCGAAGGGAAATATTTCCATTCCCACCTTTCACCGATGTCAGGGATGTCCCTTTCGGAGCAGGCATGAGTCTGCAGGAAACTGACAGCCCGTTTGCAGCTGATGCAGAGATGACTGCATTTCCTGATTTTTTTACTGTAACCACACCTGCAGAATCCACCTGTGCCACTGAAGGATCTGAAGATGTCCAGATCATGCTGTCCAGATAATTACAATACGATGTATCGTCATCTATCACCACTTTCGCCCTGACAGTCAGCGCTGCCTGTTTACCAGTTCCAAGTCCCAGAAGATCGATAACAGCTTCTTCTCCCTGAAAAATCTGTAGTTCCTTCAGGCTGTCTTCTTTCACCTCAATCGTCTGTATGCATGATACGATCCCATCTGACGATTCAGTGCTGGAAGTACTTTTGGAAGCAAACTCTCCACTCACACTGCAACGCCATGTTCCAAATTCAGACACAAATGCACCCAGACCGACATACTTATTTCCCGGATCAATCATGGAAGTATAATGTCCTGTCACAGCATCCGCATTCTGTTTTACCCAATCCTCTTTTTCTTCATACCACTGATTAATCCCTCTGACCATACTGCCTTCTGAACCCGAATTCCAGGCCAGCACCTCTCCATAACTGGACGTACCATCCGGCGCTTCCAGAGAAAAACAGTCTTTGCCATTCGGACGCTCATGTCCGACAAGCACAACTGCTTCCGCAGCCCGTAAACGCGCGATATATTCCAGGCCAGAAGACCACTGGACCGGTACATAGTCAGCTGTCGTAAGCTTTCTATCCGGATCAGACGGATTCCAGACTCCTTCCTTACAGGCTTCCATGCGGATCCCGTTGATTCTGTCCAGCGCCTCCTGCGCCTGTACGGCATATGTCCCTTCTATTCCCACCAGTATACATCCATCCGAAGCCGTCTCAACATCTGCCGGCAAAATCTGCGGCTCCTGCTGTTCTGCTTTTACAATGCATCTGTCTGAAAGAATGCACACACTTACCATACACAACATAGTCAGAAAAACTTTTGACAGATTTCTTAATCTGCTTTCTTTCCCTTTTTTCATTCTCATCCTCGTTTCTGAACATCAAGATCATTTTGTCTTATTGTAAAATCCATACAGTCCCCATCTGATTATATGCTTTTATCTGTAAATGTACAAGGCAAAATACACGAATGTTTACCGGGTCAGGAACGCGCATAAACTGCGCGTTCCTGACCCGTGAAAAGTAACACGCGCACCAGCCAGCTCCCCGGCAAAAAATACTGCCACAAACCTCTCCCGGGGTCTGTGGCAGTATCCTGTGTCACTTTTCACATCAGAGCATGCCCTTACGGTCTTACTCTTCTGTAATCACTTTCTTTGAATCATAGTAGTTATTAAACAGATCCTTAACAGCATCATAGGTCTTATGTGAAATATCCGGAAGATCTCTTCCCCAGGACTTTGTGGCCTGCTTAAAACCCTTCTCAAATGCTGCTTCCATCTCTTTCATTTTTTCTTCGTCATCGCCTGCAAGCGCGCTTGCAAAATCGAAGATTCTCTGAGAGGTCTGTTTTACACCATAATAGCCATCTTCAGAAATAGCTTCCTGTGCCTGCTTCTTTGCCGCTGCATCTACAGAAAAACCGCCTTTGGCGAGCGTTGACCAGAAACTATCGTTTGCTTCGGTAAACTTGTTCGCCTGCTGTCCGAGCATCTTGTTTACAATGCTGACCAGCTGATTCTGTCTTGATTCCTGATCTGCCTGCATCTGTTTTACAATTTCTGCGCGTTTTTCAGGACTCATCTTATTGATGGAATACGTAGCTTTGTCTTTACTGTCAGAAGGTGTTTTCTCATATACAGCACCTGTTGTCTGCTGCGTATCTTTCTTGTCGGCAGTCTTATTGTCTGTTTTAGCGGTCTTTTCGTATGCCGTTGCATAAGCTGTAGTTGTCGCGTTTACTCCTGCTATGCCCATTCTGATTCCCTCCATGTTCGTATGATGTGAAACCTGCCGGTTTCCATTTACTGGTATTCTTTCGCTGCAGATCACCGCTGCGATTATGCAATTCCATTTGCATGTCAGGGCTCTGCCTGTTGCCAGGTATTTCCTGATTAATCTATATATCGGTCTTTCCAGCTGTTTTCTTAAGCGGCCTTATATGTATTTCAGTCATTTTTTAGTTCCATTCATGACAATTTCATTTCAACAGTTCCATTTACGACACTTCCATTTCCGACACTTCCTCCTGCACCCCCGCTGCTTTTTTCTGTAAGTTCTTCATCACGCATACATAAGCTGGTATCAGAAACAAATCCGCAAAGATCCATGCTGCAGGGCTTGCAAAGCATGCACCAATATAACCTGCGACAGGCACGAGAAAAGCGCCCACCAGAGCTCTCGCAGCCATTTCACAGACTCCTGCCACGATTGCAAGCTTGCTGTAGCCCAGCCCCTGTATCGTAAATCGGATAATATTTACAAGTGCAAGCGGGAAATAAAACGCACTGCAGATGAGCAGAAACTGCCGTACATTCCCCAAAATCGCAGTTTCATCCGCATCGAGAAACAGCAATGCGATCTGCGGACTAAAAAAGAATAAAATCAAAAATGCCAGTACCGCATAAATCAGACCGATCAGGCAGCAGGACAGTACTCCTTTTGTCACCCGTTTCAGCTGCCCCGCTCCCAGATTCTGCCCCGCATACGTGGACATCGTAGAACCCATCGCGTCAAACGGGCAGCAGAAAAACATACCGACTTTATTGGCCGCTGTCACAGAGGCTACTGCCATAGAACCAAGCGTATTCACAGCTGTCTGCAAAATTACGCTTCCGATCGCGGTGATGGAGTACTGCAGTCCCATCGGTATTCCCATGTTGCAGAGTTTTCTGATACAGTTACCATCCAGCTTCCACTCATCCTTTGCTATATTCAGTACCTCATATTTTTTTCGGATATAAAACAGACAGAGCAGGCCTGATATCCCCTGTGAAATCACTGTCGCCCATGCCGCTCCGGCCACACCCATATGAAAGCCCAGAATAAACGCAAGATCCAGTACGATATTCAGTAACGATGAAAGAATCAAAAACATCAGCGGACTTTTACTGTCACCAAGCGAACGGATAAATCCAGACAGCAGATTATATAAATAAATAACCGGGATTCCTAAAAAAATAACAAAAATATAGCTATATGCGCCGTCCATGATATCCGCCGGTGTCTGCATCCATTGCAGGATCAGTCTGCAGAGCAGGCAGACCGCAACTGTCATCCCTGCCGCAAAAACTACTGCCAGAAAAATCCCATTTGCCACGTATTTCCGAAGATTTCTGTAGTCTTTTGCTCCAAAGCGCTGCGCAACCGGAATGGCAAATCCGTTACAGATCCCCATGCAGAACCCGATCACCATAAAATTAATGGAACCTGTAGACCCTACTGCTGCCAATGCATGAACGCCCAGAAATTTCCCGACTATAATCGTATCCATCATACTATAAAACTGCTGGAACAGCATTCCCAGCATCAATGGTACAAAAAACGCAAGAATCAGCCTGATCGGAGATCCCTGTGTCATGTCCTTACCTGCACTGCCTGCCATATATTTCCTCCCCCTTTGATTAACAAACACCTGTTTCCTCTGCACATAAAAACCAGCCCTGCGGAAAGTCCGTTTCCGGCAAAGAGCTGGTTTTTCCGAATCTGCATCATAATCAGTCAGCACATAACCTTGTCCGGTTATTTACTGAAATGTTTTTACAAATTCAATTACCATATTCGCACAGTGTACTGCAGCCTCATTTTCAAACGTAGGATAATCCATGTTTGCAGAACCATCCGCCTTGTCTGAGATCGCACGGACAATGACAAACGGAATCCCGTTGAGTACCGCAGCCTGCGCAATTGCTGCCCCTTCCATCTCGGCACAATCGCCATGAAACTCTGAAATTAAATGTTCTTTTACTTTTGCATCTGAAATAAACTGATCTCCGCTGACCACACACCCCTTAACACTATGAATATCCTGATTCACACGTTTGCATGCATCCATCACCGCATCTGCCATGCCCGCATCTGCGCGAAATTCCCTGTTTTCAAAGCCTGGAATTTTCCCCAGCTGATATCCTAACGGACTGGCATCCACATCATGCTGAATGGTCAGCTCTGACACCAGAATATCCCCGATATCCAGATCTGCATTTAAAGACCCCGCCACTCCGGTATTTAATACGTGAGTAATGTGAAACAAATCTGCCAGTATCTGCACGCACATCGCAGCGTTGACTTTTCCAACCCCGCACTGTACTACGACAACCGGCGTTCCCTGCAGCATTCCTTCATAAAAATTCATCCCGGCTTTTGTCACTACACGGTCCACCTTCATGGCTTCTTTTAACGCAGATACTTCGACTTCCATTGCACCAATCAACCCTATTTTCATAACAACAACTCCTCTCAGTTACTCTGAAAAAATGTAACAGTTCAGATAACCCAATGGACTGTTACGTATCCAGCCATCAGACTATTACAAAAAATACCAGTTACACCGGATAAATGAGACGTGACTCATCAATCTGATACAGCACCTGCTCCAGGTACCTCTTCGCCAGATAATTCGCCATTCCCAGATTCATATCCAGATAGTTTCCGCAGTCTTTCGGACTTGCCCCAGGGACTTCATCCTTATAATCACGGATAAATTCAAACAGCGCAGTGATCAGCCCGACGATATCCTTTGATTCATAATCACCTGCCAGCAGTAAATAAAATCCTGTCCGGCATCCCATCGGTCCGAAATATAATACCTTGTCTTTATACTGCGGATCATTGCGCAGATACGTAGCCGCAAGATGTTCGATCGTATGCACCTCCGCGGTGTTCATAACAGGTTCTTCATTTGGCGACGTCATGCGCAGATCAAATGTTGTAACGATGCTGTCCCCTACCGGATCCTTTCTGGACACATAAATGCCCGGCTGTAGTTTTATATGATCGATGGTAAAGCTGGTTATTTTCTCCATTCGCCTGGTTCTCCTTTCCTATAAATAAATGATGTATTTTCATTCATGAACAGCTTAACCTTTACAGTAACGAAAGTTTTGGAAAAAGTCAAGGTATTTTGTGTTAATTATTGAATATCCATCTTTTTCATGCTAAAATAAAACGGATTGACAAAAAATATGTCAGTACTGACAAGAAAAAACATTTAGGAGGTTCACACATGGCATGGTATGACGAAGCTGTTTTTTATCACATTTATCCATTAGGCCTTACCGGAGCGCCAAAACAAAATTCTTACAAAGAACCGGAGCACCGTCTGAACACACTGATTCCCTGGATTTCCCATGTAAAAGCGATTGGCTGTAACGCTATTTACATCGGTCCGCTGTTTGAATCAGTAGGACACGGTTATGAGACCACCGATTATAAAAAACTGGACAGCCGGCTTGGCACAAACGCGGATCTGACAGATTTTGTGGCTAAATGCCACGAGCAGGGTATCCGCGTGATTTTAGACGGCGTTTTCAACCATACGGGACGTGATTTTTTTGCATTTCAGGATATCCGGAAAAACCGTGAAAATTCCCCTTACAAAGACTGGTACTGTAACGTGAATTTCTGGGGAAACAATGAATATAATGATGGGTTTTCCTATGAAAACTGGGGCGGATACAATCTGCTCGTAAAATTAAACCAGCACAATCCGGCTGTCAGAGATTATATCTGTGACGTCATCCGCTTCTGGGTCAGTGAATTTGATATCGACGGAATCCGTCTGGATGCTGCAGATGTACTGGATTTTGAATACATGAAGGCTCTTCGCCACGTCGCCAATGAAGTCAAACCGGATTTCTGGCTGATGGGAGAAGTCATTCACGGCGATTATACCCGCTGGGTCAATGAAGGAACGCTGCATTCTGTAACTAACTACAATCTGCATAAGGCGCTTTATTCCGGCCACAACGACCATAATTATTTTGAAATCGCACATACTGTAAAACGTTTGTATGAAATGGGCGGCAGCCGTCCGGATGGCTTAAAGCTGTACAACTTTGTAGACAACCACGATGTGGAACGTATTTATACAAAGCTGAACAATAAGGCACACTTTGCTCCTGTCCATATCCTGCTCTATACACTCCCGGGCGTACCGTCGATTTATTACGGTTCTGAATTTGGGATCGAAGGAAGAAAGGAACGCTTTTCTGACGATTCCCTGCGCCCGGCCCTGTCGCTGTCTGACTATGCGGGCGCCGTTACAGACAATCCGCATACACGCCTGATCGCGGCGTTAGGAAAAATCCGTCAGAATACGCCGGCTCTGTCGTATGGCAATTATCAGGAACTGCTGCTGACCAACCGCCAGTATGCATACTCCAGAAACCACAACGGACAGTCTGTCATCGTCACTGTAAATAACGACGACAGTGATTATGTCATGACACTGCGTGCCGGAAATGCCGCGGAATATATCGGTGCATTGTCTGGTGAAAAAGTATCTGTCAATGGCGGGAATATCGTTGTCAATGTCAGGGCAGACAGCGGCGATATCTGGCTGCCGGTAACACCGGATACAGAAAAAGCGGTATCCCCTGTTCCATCTGTAACCGCAGAACCAGCGCCTGCTCCGCAGAGTGCACCTGCTGCTGCCACTACTGCAGACCAGAGCAATACTGCTGCCAGAACATCTGATGCACAGACTGCTGCCACGGCCAGCACTGCTGCACAAAGCCAGAATATTTCCTCTGTCAGCACTGACGCACAAAACCAGAATACTTCCTCTGCAGCTACTGATGCACAAAACCAGAATACTTCCTCTGCCAGCACTGCTGCACATAATCAGGATGCTGCTGCCAGCCATTCTGCACCTTCTTCCAACAGTCAGAAGGATGCGCCTGTTTCGCAGGATTTTGAAAATGGCAGAATCGCAGGACTGCAGGAAGCAATTCTTGCAATTATGGAGAAAAACGGTCCTGTTACAGACCAGATGCGCAGGGATGTGGAAGCAAATGTATATCACGATTCGCTGATTACATGGATCAAAAGCTTCCGCTAAATACAGCCTGAGCTTTACATCTTAAGAAAAGT
>CANTHI010000168.1 GCA_947653505.1 uncultured Eubacterium sp. | reverse complement strand
GGAAGAATGACCAGGGAAGAGGCAAATAGGGAAGCAAAAAAAATATATGAAGAATATAGAATAGCATGAAAAAGTATAGATCATTACCCTTCACGATTATCCCACAAAGCTGGTTGTTCTGCCTATGGGGTATTAAAGTGAAACCATACATACTTTTGCCCTGCATGGGATTTTATAACGATGCCCTCATTCATATAGACACAGTTTTCTGCATCTGTTTTTTCCGGATGATTCGGATGCACGGCATGGGCATTGTCAGCGTTTGTTGTTTTTCTTTTTCTTGCAACTATTCCATAAATTTGCTATACTATACACCTGATAAATATTTGAATTCATATGCGGAGGCTGAAATGGAAGTTTTACGAAAGCATCTGTCTACCACACAGATTATCACACTGAGTTTTTTACTCGTGATCCTTATCGGATCACTGCTGTTAGCAACGCCGCTCACATCAGCAGACGGTACGGCCACCCCTTTTCTGGACGCGTTGTTTACCGCGACGAGCTGTGTCTGCGTGACCGGACTTGTCACTGTAACGACCGCGTCCCACTGGAACCTGTTCGGGCATCTGATTATCCTGCTGCTCATCCAGATCGGCGGTCTTGGCGTAATTGCGATTACGACCATTTTCACGATGCTTCTGGGTAAAAAGCTGTCTTTAAGCATCCGGATGCTTTTAGGCGACGCGTTTAATCTGGAGACGATGAAGGGACTCGTGCGTTTTCTGCGCAGGGTAGTTCTTGGAACCTTTGTCGTGGAAGGGATCGGCGCTATTTGTTATATGCCCGTGTTTGTATCCGGATACGGATTAAAAGGGATCTGGTATGCCGTCTTCCACGCTGTGTCGGCGTTTTGCAATGCCGGTATCGACCTGATCGGACCGGACAGCTTTCTTCCGTATGTGCATCATTTCTGGATCAATGTTGTCACGATGGCGCTGATTATTGTAAGCGGGCTTGGTTTTATCGTCTGGTTTGATGTGCTGGATGTTGTAAAAAAGAAGCTGAGAGAAAAAAACCGGCGCAGAATCTGGGAACAGCTGACGCTTCATTCCAAAATCGTCATCGTAATGACTGCTTTTCTGCTTATTACAGGCGCTGTGCTGTATTTTGCTTTTGAGTATCATAATCCTGCGACAATAGGTGATTTTACAATTGGCCAGAAAATACTCGCATCGTGCTTCCAGTCTGTCACCACGCGGACTGCGGGCTTTGTCACCATACCGCAAAAAGGCCTGACCACGCCGTCCATTATCATTACTCTGTTTCTGATGTTTACCGGCGGTTCTCCAGTTGGAACAGCCGGAGGGGTCAAGACAACGACACTGGCGATTATCCTGCTTTCTGTCATTGCTACGATACGGGGGCGCGAGGATATTATCTGCTTCAACCGCAGGATTTCCCCGAAAACAGCAAGAAAAGCGCTGTCTGTCGTATTAATCAGCTTTTTTGCAAGCATCGTGGCGATCATTACCCTGATGCTCTTTGAGACGGGAACTGCCGCCGACCAGATTTTTGAAGTGTACAGTGCGCTGGGCACCGTCGGCATTTCAAGAGATTATACATCCGCCCTTGGAGCTGCCGGAAAGATTATTTTATGTCTTTGCATGTATCTGGGCCGGATTGGTCCGATTTCAATGGTGCTCGTATTTACGATCCGCGACCGCCAGATCGCGGCCAGACTGCCTGAAGAGCACGTAGCCGTCGGATAGTTTTTAAAATCAGATAACTTTAAAATCAGATAATTTAAAAATCAAATAATTTATATTTTAAAAAACAGGAGTTTATTATGAAAAAGCAGGAAAGCAAAAAATCCTATGCCATATTCGGACTGGGAGAATTTGGCCGCAGCGTGGCGGAAGAGCTGATGGCTGCAGGCGCAGACGTTATGGCAATCGATAAAGACGAGGATCTGGTCAGCGATATCGCACCGCATGTCACAATGGCTGTTCAGGTCGACGCGACAGAGCTGCACGCATTTGATACACTCGGCCTTTCAAATATGGACGGCGTAATTGTCACGATCACAAGCTGTCTGGAAGCAAGCATTATGGCGATCATGGCTGCAAAAGAAGCCGGCGTGCCGTTTATACTGGCAAAATCGCGCAACGCTACGATGACATCCATTCTGGAACGCATTGGCGCGGATAAAATCGTAACACCGGAACGTGACGGCGGCATCCGCGTCGCGCGCAATATTGTCAACGGCAACTTTGTGGATTTCTTTGAGCTGTCCAAACGGGTCCGCATGATAGAAATCAACGTGAAAGAAGACTGGATTGGAAAGAATCTGAAAGAACTGTCCCTGCGGCAGAAGCACAAGCTGAACGTCGTTGCCCTGCGGCGTGACGGCGAGCTGACAACCAATGTCAGTCCGGACCAGCCGTTCCGCCACGGAGACACCGTCCTTGTCATTACAGATAAAAAATACATCGGGGAACTCATTTCCTAAATCTCCTGATATGGGCAGATGATCAGAGCTTATTATTAGAGCTTATAGAGCTTATCATAAGATTCTATTATCCGATCATCTGCTCAGCCAGCGGTTTTTTCTTTTTTCGGCGTGTAATCTCTACCAGCCCGAGCTTTGTCATATCGACCAGCTTTGCCGGCACCGGATCCTGACTGAGCAGGGAGCGCAGCTGCGCCATCAGCTCCCTGTTCCACGCTTCCTCATACATATCTATAAAATCCACAACAATCATCCCCGACAGATTGCGCAGACGCAGCTGGAACGCAATTTCATGCGCCGCCTCCAGATTGATTTTATAATGATTCAGCTGTTTGTCTTTTCTGGCGATATTTTTCCCGCTGTTTACATCGATCACCGTCAGCGCTTCGGTCGGTTCTATGACGAGATTGGCGCCGGATCTGAGCCATACACGGGATTTCAGCGCCGCCGCGGTCTGTCCGGCGATATTATAAAGCTTTGCAAGCGGCAGCAGACGGTCTTCATAAAAACGGACCGGAATCCGGCCGCCCACAGCTGCCTGCAGTTCTTTAAAGACCGTCTGCCCGTCCGTAACGACCTCTTCCAGATCTGATTTTTCCGTATCCATCAGCATTTTTAAATAAAACGGCGGTTCCCTGCGCAGACAGGAAAAAGCCGTTCTGGACGCCGCATGTGCAGACAGCGCCTCATACTCCGACCTTAACCGGAAAAACTCCTCCCGCAGCGCGTCTTCCTGCGCCTGTGCCGCATTGGTACGGATAATGATGCCGAACCGGTTTTCATTCTGCCCGTCTTCTTTGAGAAGTGCGTGCGCCAGCTCCTGCAGCCTGTGCCGGTCCGGCCCGGATATCCTGGATGAGATTCCGGTTTTGCAGTTACCGCTTGTAAGTACCAGATACTCACCCGCAAAGCTCAGATTGGCCGTTACGACAGCATCCTTTGTCTTTACGGCTTCCTTTACGACCTGCACAACCAGCTCCTCTCCGGCGGCAACCGGCTTGTCAGACAGCTTTTTCGTAAACAGCGGCCGCTTTAATTCTTCGAACGGCAGATAACAGACCTTTCCTTTTTCAATCTCCACAAAAGCTGCATTTAAATTTGGAGCTACATTTTTTACCCGCGCAATATAAATATGATTTAAAACCGGCTCAGAAGCAGACTGGCGCACCTCGATCTCCATCATCCGCTGCCCTTCGTACAGCGCGCATACCTGATAGCGCACAGGCTGATGACTGACCGGATGCTCCATCTGTTCGGACGTAATCAGTAACTTTTTCATAGCAAAAGGCTCCTGTTTTCGTTCCTGAAAGGATTAATGCGTCGTTCCCATCGCCTGCGAAATATCTTCCTTGTTTTCAACCACTGCCATAACCGCATACTTTAATCCCTGCGCGATTGATTCCAGCGACATTGCCGGTGTTCCAGCCGGCTTATCGACCGTCTGTCCCATCGCATAAGGCACGTGAATAAATCCGCCGCGAATGTGCGGATAATTTTTATGAATCAGATATAGCAGTTCATACATCAGTTCATTGCATACAAACGTCCCTGCCGTATAAGATACAAACGCAGGAATGCCGTTTTCCCGCATTTTCGCAACCATCGCCTTTACCGGAACCGTTGCAAAATAAGCCGTTTCCCCATCTTCTTCGACAGCCTGGTCAACCGGCTGGTTCTGCTCATTATCCGGAATACGGGCATCCTGAAAATTAATCGCCACTTTTTCCACACAGATACCGGAGCGTCCTCCCGCCTGCCCGACACAGATCACAGCATCCGGCTGATGCTCTTCGATCCCTGCTTTTAGCACTTCGCCCGCCTTTTTAAATACCGTCGGCACCTCCAGCTTTATCATCTGCGCCCCGCCGATTACATCCGGCAGCTGCTTCACCGCTTCATATGCGGGATTGACAGACTCTCCCCCAAATGGATCAAACCCTGTTATCATAATCTTCATAACCATTGCCTCCTTACTGTATTTACATACAATTCCCGAATTTTCTATTTTATTTTCTATCGTATTTTCTATTTTTTTCTGTCGCATTTTCTATTTTTTATCGTATTTTCTATTTTTTTATCGTATTTTCTATTTTATTTTCTATCGTATCTGTACATATCCATGCGACTGTGAAAGTATGATTTTTCTGTTTTTACCACCGTTCCACTCTTTCCTAATCTGCATCCATGCGACTGTAAAAGTATGATTTTTCTGTTTTTACCACCGTTCCACTCTTTCCTAATCTGCATCCATGCGACTGTAAAAGTATGATTTTTCTGTTTTTACCACCGTTCCACTCTTTCCTAATCTGCATCCATGCAGCTGCGAAAGCATGGTTTCCTGTTTTTTACATCTACACATAAATATGCGGCTCCAGAAGCATGATTTTCCCCTGCTCCATAATCATCTGATTGTCCACATAAATATCCGCGTTACGCGCCACCAGATCAAAATGCCCGGCCGCGTCCTGCCTGCCGCCCAGTGCGATATTTCTGCCAAAGCCGATATGAAACGTACCATACGCCGATTCATCCTCAATATAACAGCAGCCCCTGCAGCGCGCATACGTATTCAGCCCGATACCAAACTCGGACGCCGTATACATCCGTTCATCCGCAAAGCAGTGAATATAATCCCTGAGCTTTCTGCCGCTGGCGTTATTTTCAATCTGTGTAATCTTTCCGCCATGAATGCAGATGTTTACCGGACGGTCGACCGGACCGATATATCCCATAGAACCGTCCAGTACAAGCATGCCCTCTGTGGCATTTTCCACAACCGGAACATAGACTTCCACACTCGCAGAAGACAATCCTTTTCCATCCCTGCAGCATCCGTTAAAAAAACCTGCCCTGCGGCCTTTGATGCATAAACGAAGGTCCGTTCCGCGTGCCGTACGGATGTCAATCCTGCTCGCAGACAAAAAATAGTCCATCATGGATAATGCCATAATTTTGCTTTTTGCTGTGTCTGCCCGTAAAAAATCATAAGAAAGCATGGATCTGCCATTCCTGGTACTAAGAGGCAGGGAAAGAAACCGTTTTTTGTGTGAAACCGCGCGCTTCACTGCTTTTGTTGTAATCAGGGAATACTCTGTAGCTCCGATAATGACATCGTATGCGTCAAACGCCGTTTCCCGTTCATTAAAATATGCCCCTGCAAATATCGACAGCTCATCCAGCATCAGCAGCTCCACATGACCTGTAATCTGCAGCGCTGCCTGCCTGAGCGCATGCGTTTCCGTCTGATAACGCCCGCTGGATACAATTAAAAGCCGTTCCCCGCTCCGCAGCCGGATCCAGTCGCGGATAATAATCTCTGCACCTTTTTGTACGTTCATCGTTTTCGTTATTTCAGCATCATCATCATAATAATCTGGACAGTAATCATGACAATCGCAACCGGTACCTGATTTTTAATTACTCCAAACTGTTTTTTCATATCCAGCAGCGCAACCGGCACCGTATTAAAGTTTGCCGCCATCGGCGTACAAAGCGTTCCGCAAAAACCACAGGTTAAGGCAAGCATCCCGATGGCAACCGGGTTGGCGCCATGCGCAAGTACAAACGGCCCGCCAATACCCACCGTCATAACTGTAATAGCAGCAAACGCATTGCCCATAATCATCGTAAAAAGCATCATGCCAAGCGCATATACTACAATTCCCGCATTCACATTTCCTGCCGGAATAATCCGTTCTACCAAAGAAGCTACCACATCCCCGACACCAGCGGCAGTAAACACAGCGCCCAGACAGGCAAGCAGCATCGGCAGCATCGACAAAGGCCCGACTGTGGAAAGCATCCGCTCCGAATCGTTCAGCAGCACCATCGGCGTATTCTTTTTATTAAACAGCATTAAAAACGCCGCTGCCACAAACACACCAATCGCCACACCGTTTAACGCGCTAAATCCAAGTACATTTGTCGTCAGCGCAGCGCCTACCGCAAACACGCCGATACTTAACGCCGGAATAAAAATCTTCATGCCAACCGCATCAAACGCAGCCTGCGTCTGTGCCTTCGCAGGTGCATCCGTCCTGCCCTTTTTTACTTTATGTAAAATGGCCGGAACACACATCACCAGTACAAGCGCACCATTTAACGCATCCGGCAGCCAGCGGCCAAAAGCCAGCACGATCCCCAGCACAAACCAGAATACAAACGTACCGGTACGGCTTGGATTTTCCTTATCCCTTAAATTTTTCACTGCTGTATAAATTACCATAAATCCGATAAACATATAGATGATTTCCATCAGCTTGTTACTCATCGTAATCTCAGGATCCATAAAAAAGCTCATCGCTTCTCCTCCTCACCGCAGACAAAGCTGTCCGCTATCATTTAATAATATTTTTTCAGCAGATACCGGTCTTTCAGATAGTAAAATACAATCGTAATCCCAGTCGCAATAATACAGACCGGAATCTCCACCGCGGCCAGAGAGCCAAGCTCTACCTCGTAACCCAGCCCCGCCAGCGTATTCTGCACCAGTATCGCGCCAGAACCACCGACAAACAGCACCTGTCCGAAAAACCATGTCACATTTTCCATACCCGCAGCCATTCCTTTTAATTCTTCGAGATGATCTTCGTGTATCTTTTTGCCCTGCGCCGTTACCGCGCCTTCTGCCATCGGCATGATTACCGGACGCACAAAACCAGCCACTCCGCCAAACCCGACATTAAACGCCGCAAATACCGCACGCATAACACCATAGATACCAATCACAAGCCCGGACGTTGCACCTTTAAACTTTCCGATCAGCGCGGCCGCAGCTTCCCGCAGACCATTCCGCTCCAGTGTTCCGGTTACAAACATAATGATAATAAAAATAGCCATGCTCCGGTTCGCCAGAAAATTGCTGCCCAGCGTCTCTAAAAGCTCCACCGGTCCCAGCCCGCCGACAAGCGCTGTGACAACCGCGGCTGCCACAATAATCAGGATGGAATCCAGCTTTAACGCAAAACCGGCAATTACTATGACAATTCCTAAAAGTTTTAAATATTCCATTTCTGCTCCACCTTTCTATTTGCTTTTTTGTTCTTTACTGTTGCGTGATTCCGTGATTTTATACAAAATACTATATAAATAATAAGGGAAAACTGGCAGATTGTCAAGATTTTATCCCAGACTAAAATAAAGGGAACTGAAGATTTATTAGCAATTTCTGAAATGATGGATAAAAAATTGGAACCAATTAATGACACTTTAAATACTCTTAAATTTAATCAGGAACACATTTAGGAACTGTTAAAACTGCATCATCCTGATTTCCGCCGTTGTCAGGATGATGCAGTTTTAACAGTTCCTAAATGTGTTCCTGATTAAATTTA
>CANTHI010000167.1 GCA_947653505.1 uncultured Eubacterium sp. | reverse complement strand
TGGCATCCGTACTGTCCAGATACACATTTTGTCATCCAACGTCCTGACTATCAATAAGGAACTGTAAGCCAAAATACTATGACAGACTTAGTACTTACGAACAAAAATCCTGCGCAAGTTTATCATTGTATTTGCTTACAGTTCCTTACCTGTCTTTTTCTCTGATAGCAGTTTCTTACGAATTTAATAGCTGCTGATACACATCCCGTCTGGAAATCCCCCGGTCTTTAGCTACCTGCTTCATAGCTTCTTTATGTGATATCCCCTGGGATTCGTATACTTCCATATGTTCTGTCAAATCCATCTCCATCCATTTTTCCTGGTTTTCTTTCTCAATATCCATATAAGATTTTCCTTCAATAACCAGAACAAACTCCCCGCGTGGTTCCTGCTCCTGATAATATGCCATTGCATCTCCTATCGTAGCACGCATTATTTCCTCATGCTTTTTCGTAAGCTCCCTGCACACAGAGATCCTACGGTCTCCCAGTGTCTGATACAATTCCTTCAGAGTATCTGACAGCCGGTGCGGAGCTTCATATAAAAGGATTGTTCTTGTTTCTGTCTTTAATTCTTCCAATATGATTCCGCGTTTCTTTTTATCACGCGGCAAAAAAGCCTCAAATGCAAATCTTCCTGTTCCAAGCCCGGATAAAGACAACGCGGTTACACAGGCAGAAGCTCCTGGCAGAGCCGTCACCTCAATTCCCTGTTCATAGCATATTTTTACCAGTTCTTCACCTGGATCTGAGATTCCAGGCATCCCCGCATCGGTAATGAGTGCTATATTTTTACCATCCTGCAGTTTTTCTGCCAGCTGATATGCCTTTTCTATTTTATTAAACTCGTGATAACTTGTCATTGGTACTTTAATCTGAAAATGATTCAGCAGTTTTATGGAATTTCTCGTATCTTCAGCTGCAATCAGATCCACTTCTTTTAATGTACGCAGGACACGCAGCGTAATATCTTCCAGATTTCCAATTGGAGTTGCACACAAATATAATTTTCCTGCCATATATTCTTCTTTTCCTTCTCCTTTTTAGTTTCCTACCCAGATGATTTAAGTTCTTTTTAACTTTCTTTATTTTCGATTTAATATCCATATATTTCATAAATCTCATCTGTATATTTGCCATTTTCCTGATATACAATCAATGGTTTTTCAACTGTCAGTCTTGGTCTTCCTCCACGAAGTCCTTCGATCAGGACCATATTCGGCTCCCGGTCAGCGTAAGGGTATACCAGCTTCATACGTTTCGGCTCAATCCCATACGCTGTCATTTTGCACATAATCTCAGACAGACGGAATGGACGGTGTACCATATAAAATCTTCCTTTTGGCGGCAGGATTTTTGCACTTTCCCTTAAAATATCTTCCAGAGTACATAAAATCTCATGCCGGGCAATTGTTTTTTCATTCTGTGTATTCTCCAGTCCATGCTTTCCGATCATATATGGGGGATTCGTCGTCACTACAGTAAAAGAAGATGCTCCAAACCGCTTTGAAGCATCTTTAATATCTCCTGTTACAATATCAATTTTTGGTTCCAGATGATTCAGCGCTACACTTCTTCTTGCCATATCCGCACTTTCCGGCTGAATCTCCAATCCGGTAAAATGAGACCCCTGCGTCTTAGCTTCCAGCAAAATAGGAATAATTCCAGTACCAGTACCCAGATCCAGTACACACTCACCCGCCTTCACGTTTACAAATCCCGACAACAGTACTGCATCCATCCCAAAACAAAATCTCTTCGGATGCTGAATAATCTGATAACCATTTCTCTGCAATTCATCTATACGTTCTCCCTGCAGGAGCTTATTTTGTATCATCTAACTTTGATTTTCCTTCCCGATCTTCTAATACTGATAATTTTTTGATCTCTTCTGCAGAAACTTTTACTTTGTGTTTCTTCTGCCTGAATCTCAGTTCATTGACTTTATACTCCCGTAATTCCTTTTCTCCATTGACATCTACCTTGACCTTCACAAGCTGACGCAGAACACTGACACTCTGCACCTCTCCCTTCAGTCCATCTTTTGTTGTCACGTGCTCATTGATCTCTGGCAGGGTACTGTTCAGATACTCATACGTTTCCTGCTCGTTTTTCAAACAACACATTAATCTCCCACAGACTCCTGATATCTTAGTAGGATTTAATGATAAATTCTGCTCTTTCGCCATTTTAATGGAAACCGGTACAAATTCTGACAAATACGAAGAACAGCACAGCTGCCTTCCACAAATCCCGATTCCTCCAAGAATCTTTGTCTCATCCCGCACCCCAATCTGGCGCAGCTCAATACGGGTACGGAATACAGAGGCAAGATCTTTTACCAGTTCCCGAAAGTCAATTCTGCCATCTGCTGTAAAATAAAATAACAATTTATTATTATCAAACGTATATTCTGCCTGTACCAGCTTCATCTCCAGCCCATGCTTCTCAATTTTTTCCAGGCAGATTTTATAAGCACCTTCCTGCTTTTCTTTATTTTTTTGCTGCTGCCGCTCGTCAGCATCCGTGGCGATACGAATGACCGGCTTTAATGGCTGCGTTACCTTATCATCCTCCACTTCCTTTGGTGCAATCATAACCGTACCAAACTCCACACCGCGCGCAGTCTCCACAATCACATGCGTTCCTGTTTCCATATCCATATCGATAGGATCAAAATAATAGATTTTACCTGCATTGCGAAATCTGACTCCTACGATTTTCGTCATTAACTTAATTCTCCTTCATTGTCAGCAATAATAATTCAATTACAATATCAAAATTTACATTTGCATTTAATCTTGTTTTAGCCCGCTCCAAAGCATGCAGTATTTCCTGAATCCCATGATAAGAGCTTTTACTGGCCTGCTTTTTAATATCATAAACCTGATCTTTAAAAATCAGTCCATTGATATCCATCGTTGCTTTATACATCAGCACATCCCGATACCAGATCATCATAATGTCAAAATAATCATTTACAGACATTTTGTACTCACCAATCTGTCTGACAGCTTCACCCATCTCATAGATATCGATATCTTTAATGCGCTTCATCAGCTGTACAGCAGATTCCTTTAACTCCTGAAAATTCTCAGAACCTGCCAGCTGCAAAGCTTTTCCGACATTTCCCTGAGCAAAGGCCATACAGACATCTGCCTGATAATCTGGAATCTGTACATTTTTCATTAAAAAATTACGAATTTTATCATTCGCTACTGGTCTTAAATTGAGACAAATGCATCGTGACAGGATTGTTGGTAAAAATAAATCTGCATTCGTTGTCAGCAACAGGAGCACTGCATAAGCTGGCGGTTCCTCAATTGTTTTAAGTAAAGCGTTTTGTGCCTGTGGATTCATCTTTTCTGCTTCATCTACAATATAGATTTTATAAGGACTTGCATAAGGCTTTATGACAATATCCTGATTGATCTGCCTGCGGATATCATCAACCGATATGGTATTTGGTTTTTCATGTACCAGATATCTGATATCCGGCTGGTTATGACTGATGGCCTGCCTGCAGGAATGACATTCCATACATCCTTCTGTGCCCTTTTTCTCACACTGCAGTGCCATTGCAAATGCTTCCGCCAGCATCTTTTTTCCTGATTGATCCGGACCATTTAAAATATATGCATGTGAAACCTTATCCAGCTTTATTGCATTCTGAAAATGCTCAATAATCTGTTCATGTCCTATGATGTCTTTAAAACCAGCCATAACAGCACCCCCGTTTTCCTTGATTCATGTAAAAATATCCAGCAATAGACCTGTAATTTCGCCAATTTTACTTAATATTTTAATATGATCTTTTTCTTCTTCACACAACTCCTGCGCAAGCTCATCCAGATTGCTGTCTACGAGACGTATAATCCCATAAACCCTGTGCCTGCCTCTGCGATCCAGAAAATTTTCCCTTGAAAATTTATGGGAACGATTTACTATCTCATTCAGAAACTCTTTAATCTGTCCACGATATTTTTTCATATCACGGATATCCATATGACGCGCAATCAGTTCGCCCTGCTTTGTAATATCTTTCAGCATCGCCTCAAGCTGCTGCTGAAGATCCGCATCCTCAATTGCACTTGTCAATGCAAATTTAAATCCATCTCCTGCATGTTCCACCGGAGCTGCTGATTCTGCCGGCACAACGGCCGATGTCTGATTTACTTTCAAATCCATATTCTGCCCTGCTATCTTTCATTGACTATTTACTCTTTTTACCTAATAACCGTAAGAATTTTTCTGCACTGTCTGTCACGTATTCCCTGTACCTGCAGTCCCATCTCTCTGCATTGTCCAATATTCTTCAAAAGCTCAGCACTTATTTTTTCCCCAGGTACGATCATCGGAATACCAGGAGGATACAGATAAATATATTCTGCGCATATTTTCCCGACACAATCCTTAAAATCTGTCTCTTCTGCATCGGAATCAGCAGCAACAGAAATTTCCATCATTTTTTCCCGTACTGCATAGACTTCTTTCAAATTCAGCCCTGGATACTCTGTCTCTGTTTTCTTCTGCCCACAAACCTCACGGTCAATTTCCAGCAATGCCCAAAACAAACGGTCAAATCCTTCCTGTGTATCCATCAGACTTGTCATAGCCAGTACATATTGCGGTGTACACATTTCCATCTGAAGATGATACCGCTCCAATAATACACGATATAACTGCACACCATCTATTCCTGCTTTCCCCGTCTGAATCAATATTTTCCCCTGATCGACAGCAGGCACATGATACGCCTCATAATCTTTTCCAGTTAAGACACGCAGATATTTCAGATTTGTACAAGCCTCATAAAACCGGTCCAGCCTTTCCCGATACTGCTCAAACAACTGTCGTCCGGATCTTTCTATCATACCAACACAGCGGTCAATTCCAGCCATTAAAAGATACGACGGGGAACTGCTTTGAAAAACCCCAAGCATCTCCTCCAGTTTTCTACAGTCTGTTCTGTCAGATGCTACATGCAAAGCCGCCGTCTGCGTAAATGCCGGCAGCGTTTTATGCAGGCTGTGCACGACAAGATCTGCTCCCTGATGAATCGAAGACTCTGGAAAAAATTCACTCAGTGAAAAATGTGCTCCATGTGCTTCATCAACAAGCAGACTGGCATTGTATTTATGCGTAACATCTGCTATTTTCCTGATATCAGACACAATTCCATCATACGTAGGCGACGTCAGTATAACCAGCTTAATATGTCCGTATATTTTCAAGGCATCCTCAACCTGATCCGGTTCTACCGTCCCCTGTATTCCACATTCCATAAACCTGGGATATATATAATCTGCTTTTAACCCAAATAGATTTATCGCATGATACACCGACTTATGGCAATTTCTTGCCACAAGGATATGATCTCCCCGTCTGACAACCGCTCCGACTGCACTTAATATACCGCATGTACTCCCATTTACCAGATAATACGATTTTTTACTATGATAAATATCCGCCAGTCTTTTCTGTGCATCCAACAGAAGATCCTGCGCATGATGCAGATTATCAAATCCTTCTATTTCTGTAATATCAATCTGATATGGATTTACAAAATTAAATTCTGCACGCTTATGTCCAGGCATATGAAATGGATAATAATCCGATTTTGCATAATCTGCCAGCTGTTCATACAAATCCCCATCATGTTCTGACTGCAATATCTGTCTGTTTGTTTCTCCCTTTTTCACAATACATAAATCCTTTTAAAATTATACTTCCAAATTAATGCCTCTAAAAACTAATATTTCTGAATTAATATTTCTGAATTAATACTTCTGAATTAATATTTCTGAATTAATACTTCTGAATTAATACTTCTAAATTAATACTTCTATGAATCAATACATCTCCCAAGCTCCGGCATCCAGTCTCCCAGATAAACGATGTTCCGGCACATATGGTCCCAGATAATTCCAAAAAAACGCTCCACATAATCCATGACATCTTCCCACACTGGCTGCTTTCTTTTTTCGCGCTTTAAATAAGCCTTCCACTTTTTTTCCATAAACCGGCTCGACCGGTAAGTCATCAGCATTTCAAACCTTTGATTCCCAATCGGAATCCGGCGTGCCGCACAACCTTCCTGCAGCATCTCCCATACTCTTCTGCCAGATAATACATCTTTTTTTAATATTTCATAAATATCCATATAACAGGACAAATCATTCAGTAACTCAAGCTTATCGATAACCTCCAGAAATTTTTCCGAAATAACATATTCACTCGGAAAACAATAGATTTGTATGGTTCTGCGATTGTTAGAAAATAACTGGATATCCTTTTTATAAGGAATCAGATTTTCCTGTGTCACTGGTTCCAGTTTGATTTTTACTGGTACTTTGATATCGGAAAGGGTTGCCACGACATCAATAAAAAACTTTCCCTCATCCATCCACACATGATAATTCCAGTAAACAGCCTCCTTCTTATAATTCCGGAACAGCTGGGCAGACAAATTACTGATGTCACTCTTCTTATAATGAAAACGTTCGGATTCTTTCACACAAAAGGAAAGATTTAAATCCACCCTTTTCCGGTAACTTTCCAGATTCAGTGACATACTGTTTTTCATCCAGAAATTTTGTGAATATTCAGATTCAGCAATTTTTTGCATGATTTCTTCTAATACGGATGCCGCAAACAAATTTTCAAACGGAATCCTAAGTTCTTCACTTCTCTGTCTGACAAACGTTTCATTTAACAGCCGGTTTCCCATTACAGCCACACTCCTACCTGATTCCGGACTTTCGACAATACCTTTCTTTCCCGCGCATATTCCAGCAATTTTGCAATATCCTTTTCTTTATCCATAATAAACGCACGCAGCGCCTTCTGTAGATCATCACGCTCCATCCGGTTCTCATATTTTAAAATATCACAAATCAGACGTTCTTTGCAATAGACATTCATTTCACAATTTCCCAGCTCCATTTTCACTATTCCCATCTGCAACACCTCAGGCTCCGTATAATATGGCTGTACCATCGGATACTGCATTTTAAACCTTGACTTGGATGTATTTTTATCTACCGCAATTGTCCATTTAAAAGGTCTGTTTTTCAGATAACGGTGACAATACAACGCACTTTCCATCGTCAGTACGCCATCCGAAAACAGCGTAGCAATCAATTCCTCTTCCCGTTTTTTATGAAAATTCATGGAATAATATCCATTTTTTACCCGTTCAATTACCCCATCATCTACAAACGTCTGTATCCGGCGATAATCCATTCCTAACGTATAGAGCTGGGACGTCTTTACAATCCCACCATTTTGTTCCATCAGCAGTTGTATTTGCTGCGCCTGCTTCTCTTTTTTCTCCTGTCTGGTCATTTTTTTTTCGCTCATACCATTTTTTCCGCTCCACAAATAGAATTCGAGTATTTAATATCATTATATTCCTTACTGTACGGTTCTGTCAAACAAAACATACGACTGGGATGGGGCAAACTTAAGAGTGAATGCAGCAATTTATATACTCATAGCAGCATATAACAAAATATAAAAATTGGTGCATAATGTTACTTTACGTTTTATCATTATATGATTATAATATAGAAAGAAAAATTTGCAGCTAACAGAAAATTTCATAATAGAAAGGATTTCTGCACATGCCATCCTCGTATTTAAGTTCTTCGCACAAAAATCCATCCAGAAAATCATGTGAACAGACGATCAAACGGATACTGACCAGAGAGTTTGAAGAATATGGAGAAAATCATCATTTCAAACAGGCATCTGATTTCATGATCTATTTTGAATCCCTGCATCCTGCTTCCCCGGGACTTACGAAACAGGTGCAGCGTGCTATGAACACAGCTTCCATATCTTCTTAAATCCATAT
>CANTHI010000166.1 GCA_947653505.1 uncultured Eubacterium sp. | reverse complement strand
TTAAAAAGGCAATGCAATTTCATCGATTTTCTTTAAAATCTGGTAGAGCTTTGCCACCGGCAGGCCGACGACATTCGCATAATCTCCCTCAATCCCCTGTACAAAGCGTCCTCCGGCTCCCTGAATCCCGTAGCTGCCTGCCTTGTCCATCGGTTCCCCGCTCTGTACGTAGTCTCTGATCTCCGTTTCCGTCAGTGGATAAAAGCGCACATGCGTACACTCTGCAAATGTGATGCACCGGTGCTCTCCGTGCAGCATCAGACAGATGGCAACGCCTGTGTAAACCTGATGGACGGTTCCGGAAAGCATTGCCAGCATCTGTCGTGCGTGGGCTTCATGCTCCGGTTTTCCAAGAATCTGGTCCTGAAATACTACAATCGTATCCGCCCCAATCACCAGATAATCCGCATCTTCTTTCCCGCTGCCGGCACCAGAGGGGCTGCCCGCCACAGCCTGCTCCACCTCTTCTGCTTTCTGTACAGCCAGCTGCTGCACGATTTCGGACGGATTCTGCTTCGTGGATACTTCACTGCCTGCTGCCGGAATCACCTCAAACTGACGAAACAGCCTGCCAAGCAGCTCCTTCCTCCTCGGGGAGGCTGACGCAAGAATAACACGCATAGGAATCTCCTTTCTTATCTGTTTTCTTATTTGAAATCTTTGCCATCTGATACCCTTTCCCTGCTTTTGTGCCGCTTTCCTGTAATAACATTTATTCTTTTTTACCTGATTTCCACTATTTCCTGCAGCGAAAATGAGTAAATTAATTTTTCTTTTAGTTTTTTTCCTGTAGCCTTCTGTAGTGCTCTCGCATACAGATCCAGCTGAATCTGATAGCGGTCTGTCAGCTGCTTCGCGCTGCTTACCGCATCGGTCTTATAGTCCAGAATGACAAGCGCGTCTTCCTCAAGCCAGCAGGCATCGACAATCCCCTGAATCAGCACCAGCTCCTCACTGGCTCCTTCGTAAATCTCTGATGCAGGAAGCCCCATGACGAACGGCTGCTCCTTCTGCAGCTCTCCGCGCTGCTGCGCAGCGGCCATGCGAAGGGCAACCGGATTTTCCAGAAACGGTACGAGCATCTGTATGCTTACCAGCTCCTTCATTTCCCGCGTAATCCGCTGCGCCGCAAACATCCGGCTGATCTGCTCCTGAATATCTGCGCTGCGGTCGCTGCTCTGACTGCTTCGCACAAAATCCACTTCCTCCAGTACTTTGTGGACAGCGCTTCCCCGCAGGGCTCCCAGATTTTCCTGTTTAATCTGCGTATGCAAAAATGCCGGAATCCTGCTCTCCTGCTCTTTTGCAAACCAGGACTCCTGCGGCGTCTCGTCTTCCAGTACCAGATGCTGGCGGCGTTTTAATTCGGTTACGGATATTTTGGTCTTTAAATCCGTATCAGCCGCATACGGGTACTTCCATGACAGCTTCTTATTTACATGCTGGTACAGCTTTGGATCAGCCATCCGGTAGAGATTTTTTACCTGCTTTCCATCCAGCTTTTCGATGGCTGCCTCTACCGCTTCCTGCAGCTTTAACTCCTCAGTCTGATAAATCCGCGTTTCATAAATATCCGGACGGGATGCGATGCAGGGAAACACCCAGTCCAGACAGGAAGCCGCATGATATCTTGCAAAATAGTTCATTGGCCGCCCGGAATAACAACTGGTCTGTATTTCGGGCAGCTCTTCCTTTGATTTTACAGCGCCCGTCAGAAACAGCTTTTCCTTCGCCCGCGTCAGGGCTACATACAATACGCGCAGCTCCTCTCCCAGATTTTCCATCCCGATCTCATGCTCCAGCACCTTTTTTATGAGTCCGGGTCTTCGGATTCTTTGCTCCGTATCGATCACATCCAGCCCGATGCCATGCTCCGGATGCAGAATCAGACGGCTGCGGATATCCTGTCTGTTAAACTGCTTCCCCAGCCCGCTGACAAATACAACCGGAAACTCCAGCCCCTTGCTCTTGTGAATGCTCATAATACGCACGACATCTTCATTTTCGCTTGTAATATCAGCCTCGCCGAAATCTATCTCGTATTTTTTTAATTTTTCAATATAACGCACAAAATGAAACAGTCCTTTATAGCTGGTCTTTTCATAAGCAATCGCTTTTTCGAGCAGCATGTCCATATTAGCCCTGCGCTGGCGGCCCGCCGGCATCGCCTGCATATAAGACGCATATCCGGTTTCCTGCAGCACGATCTGTATAAGCTTATGAACCGGTGTATAAGGCGTCAGACGGCGCAGCTTTTGATACATCTGTAAAAAAGCTGCCGCTTTGCGGTACAGCCGTCTGTCCGGACTGTCTTCCTTCTTTTCCTGCTCATACGCCTGTACATAATCCTCCAGCGCCAGAAAATAGAAATGCTCTTTGCTGGCAGTACGGATGCGGGCCAGCTCTTCTCCGCTCATCCCTCCGATGGGTGACGCCAGCACGGCAGCCGCCGGAATGTCCTGCAGCGGATTGTCCAGCAACGCCAGCATACTTAGAATCGTCTGAATCTCCACCGTGCCAAAATATCCGGTTTTGGAAGCTGTATGGGCCGGAATACCCGCGTCTGTCAGCACTTTTAAAAATGTGTCCGCCCATCCGCTGACACTGCGCAGCACAATCACGATGTCCTTGCAGCGCGCTCTGCGAAGCTGCCCGCTCTCACGGTCTGTAACAAACTGGTTCTCCAGCAGTTCGTGAATACGTGCGGCGACCATCCGCGCTTCCATCTCCTGCCAGCTGGCCATCTGCGCCTGCTCCAGCTCTTCCGGCGAAGCCTGCGCGAGCAGCAGCTCACTCTGAAACATCTGCGGCTGCTCCGGCTGCGGATAAGAAGCCCCCGCATAGAGTGCAGCCTGCTGGTCATACGCGACGTTGCCGATATCCTCCTGCATAATCTGAAAAAATATGTGGTTGACCGCTTCCACGACTTCCGTCCGGCTGCGGAAATTTTTATGCAGGTCGATTTTCTGACAGCTGCTGTCATGTTCCGTATAAGTTTTATATTTGTCAATAAAAAGTTCTGGTCTCGCCAGACGAAAACGGTAAATACTCTGCTTGACATCCCCGACCATAAAAATATTATTTTCCCCGAGCGCCTCACGGGACACCGCTTTTAAAATCGTCTCCTGCACATAGTTGCTGTCCTGATACTCGTCAATCATAATCTCTTCATAGACTTCCCGCAGCTCTTTTGCCGCCGCTTTCGGCTCCTTCGTCTGTTCATCCACGAGAATCTGCAGCGCAAAATGCTCCAGATCGGAAAAATCCAGCAGATTCCGCTCCTGCTTTTTCGCCTGATACGCCCTGGTAAACGTCTGCACCAGCTGCGCCAGCGCCTCCACATCCGGCAGGATATTTCCGATATCCGCAAGCATCTGCTGCGGTTTCTGATAAAAATAAGATGTCTGTATTTTCGAGAGTGTGTCTTTGACCATTTTGCGAATATCTTTCACCTGCTCCTGCTTTTCTTTGCTGCCGTCATATTTGCGGTTCACACCGAGCTTTTGAAAGGAAAGCTGGAGAAGACGGCTGCTGTATTCCTCATAGCTGCTGCAGGCGCACAGCTGTGCCAGCTGCCGCAGATCATCTTCTATGGCATCCAGATACATCTGCGGACCATCCGGATCCGTACAGAGCGTCTCTGCCTCCTGCATCCGGCTCTGTAAATCGGCCATTATGTTTTTCAAATAATGCAGCAGACCCTGCATCCATGCCTGTTCCTCCAGATTCTGCCCCTGCGCGGACAACCGGTAAAACTCCGGCAAAGATTCCAGCCATTTTTCCGGCCACGGATAGCTCTGTGAAAAATCATACAGCCGCAGCATAAAATCCACAAGCGCCGCGTCGCTTTTTGCTGTCGCGTAATGATCTGCCAGCCTCAGAAATCCTTCGGACTTTTCCTGATAGCACTGTTCCAGCACCTCCTGCGCCACGTCCGCCTTTAACAGCTGCAGCTCCCCCGGATCCGCGATACGGAAAGACGGCTCCAGATCAATGGTCTGAAAATAATTGCGCACGACATACAGGCAGAAGCTGTCAATCGTCGTAATCTGCGCGTTGTGCACCAGTGTCGCCTGCCGCTGCAGCCTGCTGTCTTCCGGCTCCGCCTCCAGTCTTTTTTCAATCGCCTGACTCACACGCTCCCGCATTTCGGCTGCCGCGGCCTTTGTAAAGGTTACTACGAGCATCCGGTCGATATCTGCCGGATGATTCGTATCCAGCACTTTTTGCACGATCCGCTCCACCAGTACCGCCGTCTTGCCGGAACCTGCCGCCGCGGAGACGAGCAGATTCCGGTCCCGCAGCGCGATTACCTGCTGCTGTTCTTTTGTCCATGTCACACTCATTGCTGTTCTGCCTGCCCTTCTTCCATTTTTCTGATGATTTCTGATGCCTGCCCGGACTTTTCCAGTCTGCGGTAGGAAAAACCGTCGATTTTCTCATCAAATCCGCATACGCTCCGGTACGGACAATAACCGCACGGCGTCCGGTCCCCAAGCTCATACGGATTGACCGCGATCTCCCCGCGCATCATACGTGCCCCAAGCTCCGCGATTTTCCGGCTGACGTACGCTGTTATCACGCCAAACTGCTCCTGCGACGCTGCCTTCGAATTTTTGCGCAGCGTTCCATCCTTATTTTCCGTCACAGGCAGGATGGACGAGGACGACTGCATCGTATGATCCATCGCATGATAAACCTCCGGATCGGAATTGACATACCCATCCAGCTTAAGCTTTGCAAAAATCTGCTCCCGGATCTCTTCTTCTGAGAGTTCTTCGTCTGTATCCAGCAGCGGATCGTCAATATGATAATAAAAGATTCCGGCAGGCCGGATCTTTTTCCCGGGATATTTTGTACGCAAAAGCTCCATCGCCGCATTCAGATACACGACGAGCTGCAGCTGCAGACCATGATACACATTCAGCAGCTGAAAGCTTGTATTGCCAGATTTATAATCAATGACCCTGACATACACCTCCCGTTCCCTCTCCCAGATATCCATGCGGTCGATTCTGCCCCGCAGACGCATTTTTTCTTCCTCACTGAGCTGAAACTGAATGGCATCCAGCCCGCTGACAGACTGGAACCCGACCTCGTAATGCTCTGGTATAAAGCTGCCGCTTCGAATCTGCTGCCCCAGTACATCCACCGTACGGTTCAGCACCTTTTCCATCCGGCGTACCAGATACAGATTACGCTCCCCGTCTGCCAGCGCCGTATTCTGGCATGCCGCAATTGCCTGGTCAATCGCTTCTTTCGCATACTTGCTCTGGTGCTCCTTCGTCATCCGGAACCAGTCATCCCCTGCTTCCTGCATCCGTCTGGCAAACCGCTCCAGCGCATCATGTAAAATACTGCCAAAGTCCACAGGCTCAAATTCATGTAACTGCCGCCTTGCCAGCTGCAGACCGTATTTTAAAAAATGCGCAAACGCGCATCCTGCAAACTGCTCAAGCCTTGTTACCGAATTTTCCAGAATCGTTCCATAGAGCTGACGGCAGATCTGCTGATCCAGCTTCGAATCCCGATGGACAAAAAACGCGGCTTTTACATATTCCTGTACCGTATCCGCCCACTGCTCCTGCTGCATATACCAGGCATACAGCGCTTTCCATTCCTCAGAGGCCGCGTTGTTTTTCGCTTCTGCCAGTCCATTTAAAAAAAACTGCATACTGCTTTGCGCCGTCGCTGAAAGATCTTCCTGCGGCGTTAAAACCGTAAGATCCGGAAACATTTTCAAAACTGCCCCGATCAGGTAAGATCTGCGTCTGGTGCCGCCGTCCTGTCCCGCCTGGGAACAGGTCAGGTACAGGCGGTCTGATGGCTTGGTCAGATTCAGATACAGATAAAATTTCTGGATAAACGCCTTTTCCCTTGCCGTCGGCGCCAGCGTCAGATCACAATCCGCCAGCTTTTCCCGCTCAAACTGCGAAAGAATCCCACTGTCTGTCTCACTTTTCGGGATAATCCCGTCATTGACCCCGATAAAAAACAGTACTTTGATATGCTCCAGCCGCGTACGCTCGATATCTCCAAACAGCACCCTGTCATACCCCGGAGGAATAATGCCGACTTTGGAAGCCTCCAGTCCGGCATCCAGAATCTCCGCAAATTCTTTCCCTGACACAGACTCTTCGCCCAGCAGCTTTACCATCTGATCAAACAGATCTATAACAATGCCATAGATCTGCTCATTTTCCTTTGCCTGTTCCAGCATGCCCTGCGCCTCAAACTGTTCCTTCTGGACTTTCAGCTGATGCTCAATCTGCAGCCGGACAAGCAGCTCATACAGCGCCGTTGTCATCTCCCGCACCGTTGCGGCTTTTTTGTGGAACACTTCATGAAACGGACCAAAACACTCCAAAAATGCTTCACGCTCTTCGTTTAACCCTTCCAGCTCTGCCTCCTCCAGCCATTTAGCCGGACGTACCCAGCTTTTTTTCCACCGTCCAAATCCACGGATCCCAAATGCCAGCAGATAATTTTCCATCAGATCCATCGTATCCGGATCCATGCCGCTGCATCCGCTTTTAAAATACCGCATCACACTTTCATAAGAATAATCCGACGTTTCCATCTCCAGAACTGCGCGCATCAGCTCGATCATCGGATGAAACAGGATGTTTTTTTTCTGATCGACAAAAATAGGAATGTCGTACAACTCAAAAATCTCTTCCGCATAGTTCGCATAAGCTGGTACATCTCCCGTCACAACCGCGATATCTATATACCGGTACTGCTCCTGCGCCACGAGCCTTCGTATCTCCCCCGCCACAAAACGAAGCTCATTTTTCGGCTGAAACAGGCTGCAAATCCGGATTTCCTGCTGGCTGCCGGTATATTTTTCCGGACAGGTACGGAACAGATTCTGCTCCAGATGAAAAATCGCCGGCGCCTTCGCATACCGCCTGTTTCTCCCATCCCCAGGCAGCACGGGTTCCAGCAGCTCTACCCTGTGGCGCGCCGCAATCTCACACAGCGCATGCACCGTTTTTTTGCTCAGATAAAATAAATCCTGCAAATCCGGTCTGCCATACACGTTCTGGCGCACATCCATCGTTACCGCGACCTGCACCTGATCTGCCAGCACGAGCAGTTCCTCCAGAAACTCATTCTGCACCGGCGTAAATCCGGTAAAACCATCCAGCACGACCACACTGCCCCGCAGCATCTGCGCCTGCGGCGCCGCCTTTGTCAGCAGGCTGATAATCTCATCCGCTGTCACATACCGTCCCTCCAGAAATTCCAAAAATCCACGGTACAGCGTTATGATATCATCCAGCTTATACCAGAGCGCATGTTTTTCTTCCAGCAAATCCCGCACCTGCTCCAGCTCTTCCAGCGACACATGATACTGCGTCAGCTCTGAAATCAGCGACTTCATCTGACTGATATAACCGGTTTTTCGTATATTCCCGCCAAGCAGTTTTAACTGATGCTCCTCCTGTGCCGCTACCCGGCGCAGCACCAGATTTTTGCCAGTTTCCTCCAGCACTACAAAATCCATCATTCCCAGATCGTCAAACACACGGTAGGCAAGCCGCTGAAAGCTCAGTACGTCGATATTTAAAATCGCATGTTCCGGATGCCTGTCCACAAATTCTTTCTGGGTCTGCATCGTAAACTGCTCTGGTACGAGAAACAGAAACTGCTTCTTTGGGTGCTTTTGCGCCTGTTCCAGTACATGCGTGTAAAGCCAGTCGGATTTTCCGCTGCCGGAATTGCCAAAAATAAACTGCAGTGACATGGGAAGACCTCCTTCTTTATATTTTTCATTCATTTTTTGGTGTTACATTTTGGCTGCGCGGACGCTGGATGGGAGGCGGTGATCTGTCTGCCTGTTCCTTTTCCAGAATGCAAGAAGTTCT
>CANTHI010000165.1 GCA_947653505.1 uncultured Eubacterium sp. | reverse complement strand
ATAATAATCTTCTTCCGACACATCTTTAACATCAGAAAAAATATCTTTTGATTTTGTCTGAAATATGCTACGATATTTTTTGAAGTGGGAATTATCGTGGAAGAACGTATATTACAATGCTTTAACTGCTTTTACAGAAAAGAAAGGAGAATAAAAATGTCAGCGAAAAACAGCAGTCAGGATCTCGCACATGCAGGTGTACCAGGCTTAATGCTGAATCTCGCGGTTCCTGCAGTAATCGCACAGCTGATCAATATGCTGTATAATATCGTAGACCGCATTTACATCGGTCACATACCAAAAGCGGGCGCGTCTGCGTTAACAGGAGTGGGGCTGTTTCTGCCGATTCTGATGATGATCAATGCATTTGCGATGTTAGCTGGTTCTGGTGGAGCGCCGCGGGCTGCAATTGCGATGGGAAAAAATGACAGGGAAGGTGCGCAGAAGATTTTAGGTAATTGTTTTTCGGTATTGCTGATTTTTGCGGCAGTACTGACGATAGGATTTTATATATTCGCACCGCAGCTGCTTCGTCTGTTTGGCGCAAGTGATGTGACTTTGCCATATGCACTATCTTATGCGCGGATTTATATTCTGGGCACGATTTTTGTTATGATTGTGATGGGAATGAATCCATTTATTACGACGCAGGGGTTTGCCAGATTTAGTATGGTGACAACCGTTATGGGAGCCGTCTGTAATATTATTCTGGATCCGATACTTATTTTTGCACTGCACATGGGAGTGCGGGGAGCGGCAATCGCAACAGTGATCAGTCAGGCGGTCAGCGCGGTGTGGGTACTCTTTTTTTTAAGAGGAAAAAGGACTCTGCTGCGGCTGAATATGGCAGATATGAAAATAGTGCCGAAAGTGATGGGTCCGTGCCTGGCGCTGGGAATCTCTACGTTTGTGATGCTGGGTACGGAAAGCATTCTGAATATCAGTTTTAACAGCAGTCTGTCCAGATTCGGAGGGGATGTCGCAGTCGGCGCGATGACAATTATTTCCTCCTGCAGCCAGCTGGTGACACTGCCGCTGCAGGGAATCTGTCAGGGAGGCCAGCCGGTTATGAGTTATAATTATGGGGCAGGCAACAAAAAAAGGGTAAAACAGGCGTTTGGCTGTCAGTTCGTGGCATGTACGGGATACGCGACATTGATGTGGCTGCTGCTGATGCTGGTGCCACGGATGTTTACGGGGATTTTCAGCAGTGATGCTTCTCTTGCGGATTATACGGTGTGGGCTATGCGGATCTATATGGCAGGTATTTTTTCCACTGGTGTACAGATTTCCTGCCAGCAGACCTTTATGGCACTGGGACAGGCAAAGATCAGCCTTCTGATGGCGTGTCTGCGTAAGCTGGTGCTGCTGATCCCGCTGATCTTTGTACTGCCGCACGTATTTCGCAATCCGGTTTTTGGTGTATTTTTGGCAGAGCCGGTGAGTGACATTCTTGCGGCTTCTGTGACTGGATCCATGTTGTTTTTGCGGCTGAATGGGATATTGGAGAGGGGAACGGATGCATAGGTGTCATTGAAGCAGTATCTGCAAATTCCAGCTTCGCTGTGTTATTGCCCCTCACTCCTGAATCATGTTCTCACGGAACGCGCAGCAGGTGCGCGTTCCTGACCCGTGAAAAGTAACCGGTATTTGTGCAGTCTGGCTTTTATCTATCATATTCGGAAGACAAAACCGCCTTGAAAAAGCTGGTCATGGAAGACCCGTACTATCAGGCGGTGGAAGCGGATGCATGGGAAGTGATCGTGCAGTACGCGAAAGTGGGGAATCTGGTAAAAATAGAGGAATATTACGGAGAGGATGGTAAGATCGACATGTGTATGGCAATCAGAGAGTTACTGGAAGATGAGAGAAGGGAAGGATTTGCGGAAGGAGAAGAGCATGGCAGAAAGATCGGCGAAGAACGTGGTAGAAAGATCGGAAAAGAGAGAACCGAACAGCGTCTGATCCGGAACCTGGCAGGGAACATGCATCTGACAGAGGAAGAGGCGGCGGCTGTACTGGGAATCAGAAGAGAACATGCAGCCAGTCCGGCAGCAATCAGTTATCGCAGGGAGCAGCATGGGAAGCAGGCTGGAAATAAAAAGTTTTAAAAGCCATTACATTTTTTGGCAACAATTTAAAGAAAATGTCACACGTTCTGCCTGGCTCCATTCCTATAGAAAGCGTCTGTCCTGGAGCGCTGGTTTGGATAAAGTGCTGAATTTTTGAATGTCAGATTAAAATTTTACTTTATTTTTTATACAAAAAATGGTATGATAGGGATATCAAAAATCAGATCAAGAAGATGGAGGAAAAAAACATGTTAGTATCAGCAGCAGAAATGTTAAAAAAAGCAAAAGCCGGCCATTATGCAGTAGGACAGTTCAACATTAACAATCTGGAATGGACAAAATCGGTATTGCTGACCGCGGAAGAATTAAAAAGTCCGGTGATCTTAGGCGTATCTGAAGGCGCTGGAAAATATATGACAGGCTTTAAGACGGTTGCAGCAATGGTAAAAGCAATGGACGAAGAGCTGGGAATCACGGTTCCGGTAGCGCTGCATCTGGATCACGGTACATATGAAGGCTGCTATAAGTGTATCAAAGCAGGATTTACATCAATCATGTTTGACGGTTCTCATTATCCGATTGAGGAAAATGTAGCAAAGACAAAAGAACTGGTAGCGGTATCCCACAATCTGGGTCTGTCTATCGAAGCAGAAGTTGGTTCCATCGGCGGGGAAGAAGATGGGGTCGTAGGTATGGGTGAATGTGCAGATCCGCAGGAATGCAAGTCCATCGCAGATCTTGGCGTGGACATGCTGGCAGCAGGTATCGGCAATATTCACGGAAAATATCCGGAAAACTGGGCTGGATTAAGTTTTGAAACTCTGGATGCCGTACAGAAGGAAACAGGTGATATGCCATTAGTGCTTCACGGCGGGACAGGCATTCCGGAAGATATGATTAAAAAGGCAATCTCGCTCGGCGTAGCAAAGATCAATGTAAATACAGAATGTCAGTTATCTTTCCAGGAAGCAACACGTAAGTATATCGAAGCTGGCAAGGATCAGGAAGGCAAGGGATTTGACCCGCGTAAACTGCTTGCTCCGGGCGCAGAAGCAATCAAAGCTACGGTAAAGGAAAAAATGGAATTATTCGGTTCTGTAGGCAAGGCGTAAGCAGCAAAACGTAACCGGACTGGCAAATGAATCCAAAGCAGTATTCGTAAGACCGGTAACGGGAGATTGTCGTCTGTTTGGTAATAATGACGAAAAAAAGCCGTTTCATGGCAGAATAATGCAACGATATCATAAAATAAAAATAAAGTATTGTAATTTGCAGTAAATAGGTGTATCGTAAAAGCAGGTAGAAAAGGACGAGGATGTTCCAGTAAGGGGCATCCTCATTTTTTTTACTGGATCATATACGGGTACAGCATTGCAGAAATCGTCAGACAGCGATGCTGTTTGCTGGCGAAAACATGGATTATTTGTGCAGTGCTGTACTAGAATCATGTATGGATTCATAAAGTTAAAAATATCCAATGTCATAAGCCTGCCACAGCGCAGAGTATGCGTTTTAAAAATGCAGCTGATGACAGGGATACATATCCGCCAGGATTGGAAAGAAAGGAAAACGAGGAGAAACAAATGGGCGATTATTTTAATGTAGCAGATATTTTTGGAGAAAACGTGTTTAATGATGCTGTTATGCAGGCACGTCTTCCAAAAAAAGTTTACAAAAAAATGAGAGAAATTATTGAAAACGGTGCAGAGCTGGATCTGGCGACCGCAGACGTCGTTGCGCATGAGATGAAGGAGTGGGCGATTGAAAAAGGTGCTACACACTATACACACTGGTTCCAGCCGCTGACAGGAGTCACTGCCGAAAAACATGATTCTTTTATCACAGCTCCCATGTCTACAGGCAAAGTGCTGATGAGCTTTTCCGGGAAAGAGCTGATCAAGGGTGAGCCGGATGCCTCTTCCTTCCCGTCCGGCGGGCTGCGGGCTACGTTTGAGGCAAGAGGTTATACTGCGTGGGACTGCACGTCTCCGGCATTTGTCAGACAGGATGCAGCAGGCGCGACGCTCTGTATCCCGACAGCGTTCTGTTCTTATACCGGAGAAGCGCTGGACCAGAAAACGCCATTGCTGCGCTCAATGGAAGCTATCAGCGACCAGGCCGTACGTCTGATCCGGTTATTTGGCAATACCACGTCAAAAAAAGTCATTCCATCCGTAGGACCGGAGCAGGAATATTTTATTGTAGACAGGGAAAAATATCTGCAGAGAAAAGATCTGATCTTTACCGGACGTACGCTGTTTGGCGCCATGCCGCCAAAGGGGCAGGAAATGGACGATCACTATTTTGGTGCGATCCGTGAACGGATAGCGGCTTATATGCGGGATGTAAACAAAGAACTCTGGAGACTCGGGGTGTCGGCAAAGACGCAGCATAATGAAGTCGCTCCGGCACAGCATGAGCTGGCTCCGATTTACGCAGAATGCAATATCGCGGTTGATGACAATCATCTGATTATGGAAACACTGAAAAAGGTAGCCGGACGTCATGGCCTGCAGTGTCTGCTTCATGAAAAACCGTTTGCAGGTGTGAATGGTTCCGGAAAGCACAATAACTGGTCACTGGTTACAAACGATGGCATTAACCTGCTGGATCCAGGTGTTACACCGCACGAAAATATTCAGTTCTTATTAGTGCTTGTCTGCATTTTAAAGGCAGTAGATAAACATGCGGCCCTGCTGCGTGCATCTGCGGCAGATGTGGGTAACGATCACAGATTAGGCGCAAACGAAGCGCCTCCGGCGATATTGTCGGTATTTCTGGGGGAACAGCTGGAGGATGTGATCTCGCAGCTGATCAGCACAGGTATGGCGACACATTCGATCAAGCGCCAGATGCTGGAAACAGGCGTCAAGACGCTGCCGGACTTTAGAAAAGACGCGACGGACCGCAACCGGACCTCACCATTTGCATTTACCGGCAATAAATTTGAGTTCCGTATGGTAGGTTCACAGGATTCTGTAGCACAGTCCAATGTAGTTCTGAATACGATTGTTGCGGAAGCATTTTCAGAAGCCTGCGATGTACTGGAAAAAGCGGATGATTTTAACGAAGCGGTGCATGATCTGATTAAACAGTATGCGGTAGAGCATGAGCGGATTATTTTTAACGGCAACGGTTATTCTGACGAATGGGTAGAAGAAGCTGAAAAACGGGGCCTGCCAAATATCAAATCTATGGTAGACGCAATCCCTGCCTATACGGCAGAAGGTTCGGTAGCAGCATTTGAGAAGTTTAATGTATTTACAAAAGCAGAGCTGGAATCACGCGTTGAGATCGAATACGAGACTTACGCAAAGACGATCAATATCGAGGCAAAAGCAATGATCGATATTGCAGGCAAGCAGATTATACCATCCGTGATTAAGTATACGACAGCGCTGGCGGCATCGATCAACAGTGTAAAAGCCGCATGTGATGCGGATGTCAGTGTACAGACGGAGCTGCTGACAGAAGTATCCGCACTGCTGGCAGAGACAAGATCAGCGCTCAAAAAGCTGATCGAAGCGGATACCGTCGGTTCTGCAATGGAAGACGGACGCGACCGTGCGGTTTATTACAGAGATGTGATCAAAACAGCGATGGAAGCGCTGCGCGCTCCGGTTGACCGTCTGGAAATGATGGTAGATAAGGATATGTGGCCAATGCCGTCATATGGAGATCTGATTTTTGAAGTATAAAAACAGATGTCATCATTCCTTTTTTTATAAAATATAAATGAATCAACAGGAAAAAGTCCGGCTTTTGCCGGACTTTTTCTAAATTCTGTAACCGTTACAGCATGGCGTCGATTTTCGTTCCCTGTACCACTTCTGGAACTGGCGGCGTATCAACCGGGATATCCATGCCGGAAAACTCCAGCGCAACTCCACCCGCAGCCGGCGTATTTGCCAGACTCTTTACTCCCTCTGAAAGCGCCTGCCGTTCTTTTTCCAGCTTGTTAAATACGGCACGCAGATATTTCATATCCGCATCCATAATCTCCCGCATCTCGTCCGTACGGTGCTTTTTCTTAAGCTGCTCAAGATCTTCCGGCTCCATCTCGTACACCGCGGCGGTTAATTCCTCAGACAGTTCTGCCAGATCTGCTTCCCTGAGTATCTCTTCCATAGATTCCTGCATCATCTCCTGCATGAGTTCCTCATACTCTTCCAGCATCTCCTGCAGTTCCTCTTCGCTCAGCTCCAGTTCCTGTTCTTCCTCTGCCTGTTCTTCCATTCCTTCAAGCAGCTGATTTTCTAATTCATCGGTCTTTCCTTTCTGCTCGATCTCTTCCTCCTGTTTTAAATGCTTTACGCGTTTTTTTGCAATCCGTTCCATTTTCCTCGCATGGATAATCGCATGCCGCAGATCCTGATCATCGTAATCCCCTGTGCCGACTTTTCTCAAAAGTCCCGCAATCATTCCACGCGCTTTCGTCACTGCCTTACCAGCAACGTTGGATGTTTTCGAAATCAGAATCTGTGCGGAGACTGCCTTGAAATTATAGTTCAGTCGTTTTTTCTTTTTTTGATTCTTATTTGAATACCGTACAGATGTTACCCTGCTATTTGGTTTTGATATCTGGATCTCACTCCTGCCTGTTGATATTCCACCGATCATCGTGCCACCATCCTCCCTGATCTTTTACTGCCGTCTGTTCATTTCTGGTAAATCCGTTTACCGTTTATGTATGTTAATTAATTTTTATATCGGCAGATTTATGAAAATGATTAATACCAGGGAGCAAATGATGCAGAGCTTTTCTGACGAAATAAGGATGTAACTTTGCACTTAGTTTCGCACCGTAATCTGATGTGAACAGTCAGAAAAAGTTTGCCGGATTTTGCAGATACAGACACGTTGTACCGGCTGTTACTGTTGTTTTTCGTAGTTAAATGACAGCTTCACGATTCCGCCATGAGTACAGCCGGCTTTAGAGACTCCAAGTATATAAGCTGCCATTTCGGTATCCGGGCAATGGCTGAGAATCTCAACTGCCTGATCTTCAAACTGGCAGTCTGCCTGTGCGTCTGCTTCCTTTACAGCCTCCAATATGGCATCTTCATATTTTTGCTGCATTTTATTTTTCGTTGCAATTTCTATCTTGTACATAGTTCTTCTCCTCCTGTTATGTTCTGTCATAGGTTAGGTTCCTGGTGTTGCTCCTGTTATGTTCTGTTATTGCTGTCTGTATCTGCGATTCATCTTTATTCAGGTTCTGTAAAAATGGCTCCGGCATCTATACAGTTTTCTGTTTGAACAGTAAAGCTATATTACATTTATATATTAGACTGTAAATGTGGATTAGTCAATACATATAAATGCGATTTATTTGAAAAAATGAAGTGGATTATTTAATGAAAAATAAATAAATGAAAAAACTGATGTGTTTTTAGCTTTTTATAGCAAAAAGATAATTTAATACAAAAAGGAAAATGTAAATATTTTTTGTTATGTCTAAATTAAATCACAGGCATGCTGCAAATCCATATCCGATAGAACCGAATCTTTGAATGAAAAATCCAGCAAAAATATTAAAGATAAATTATATATTGTAAAATCTGACGTGTGAACCTATTAAATAAGATGGTCAAAATATTTTAAGCAGGCATCTTGTATTTTAATTTTGTATATAGTATCCTAATTTAGAAAAATAAGAATAGCATATAATGGTCTTCCGGACGCCGGATTGGGGAACCCGCCCCATAGGTGTGAACTTAACTTAAGCCCGCGCCTATGGGGCATTGGTATGTGCAGTTCCTTACCGGAAGATATAAAAAACAGGAGATAACGATGTTGGAAATGAATCTTTTAATTAAACCCGCTTCA
>CANTHI010000164.1 GCA_947653505.1 uncultured Eubacterium sp. | reverse complement strand
AGCGTTGGCACAACGGTTATAGGGAGGCTTTTACGTGGTTTTTTCTACAGGAGGAATTTCAGCTCGATGAGGTCATGGAACCGGAACTGCTTGATTATCTTGTGCCGGACTGGATGAAAGCAGTAAACAGCTTTCGTGGTATTTTTTCTTTACTGCAGCAGGTTGTGGCGAATGAAAATTATATCCGTTATAATGGAGATAAGGCGTATCTTACAGCAGACATGCTGCATGATTTTATTACAAAAGATAATTTTTTACAATTGGATGAGGAGCAGGAAATTTTTCTAAAATTGCTGAGGGAATATATCAGGGAGATACATCCCAAAGGGCGGGGCATAACCAGAGGGTTTACGGCGAACGAATTATATGATATTGCTAACAGTGGCGGTATGAATAAAAGTATACAGGAATTTATGGAAGAGATTCTTTATACGTTTGCATCTGTGAGTCTGCTTGTATCGACAGGTGTACCGGAATATAGTAAAGGGAATCCGTTTGTCCGGTATCCGGCTCCATATGTGCCATCGTTAAGACTGCTTCTTTCTGCGTTATAAGGGACAGGAAAGGGTGAGATTATGGAAGATAAAATTGTACAGTATGCACTGCTGTTGAATGGGACCAAAATTACAGAGATCAGATTACAATACAGGCTGATCATAAAGATGATCCAATGGCTGCAGAAATATGGAGAAATTGATGAGGATGAGTTTATACTGATTGTTGAGGATGCAGCAGCGAATCAGCCGGTTTCTGTAAAATATGCAGCCAGCCTGCTTCAAAAATCTGGATGTTTTGTGCCTGAGGGGGAATATTGGAAATATAATGATACATTAGATCTTGGAAAAGGGAATGTTTCCTGGGAACAGTTTGTCAGTCTGTTTCAGGAAGGAAAAAGCGTCTCGAAGGATTATGGGCAGGCAGATGCAGAGAAGGATGCTGTTATCAGGGGAATTGAGTGGTGTGTGCATATGGTTCAGCTGGCCCTGGCGGATGATATGAATGGATTGCCTGCATTTTTAAGATGCGGGGAAAAAGACAGTCTGATTGGAAAAACGGTTGCTGGTACAGCTACCTCTGATGCATTATCTTTATTATGCAGTGGCATAGATTACATCAAAGAGTGTGAAATAGAACCGGATGTTCTGGCAGATTGTTTTGATTTTTTGATTTGTCAGACGCTGGGATGCCAGAGTAAAGAAAATAAGTGGGATGAGGGGGGATTTTTTCCTTTGGAAGACCAGCCGGAAGCAGATCATCCGACAGTGGATGCGACTTGTCTGGCGGTTATGGCATTGTGTGATTTTTATTCTTACCGCAAACAGCTGGAAGATGAACTGTATGTTAAGATAGAGACGGAAAACCGGGTGATTGAAGATGCGGTATTACTGGGGCTGGAATTTTTATTCCGCATGCAGCAGCCGGAGGGCAGTTATGGAATTTATCGGTATGAACAGGAATATCCAAATGGGAGCTTACTGGATACTGGATGCAGCACAGGCTTTGCGATGCCTCATGAAAATTGTACAAGAATGGCAGTATCTGCAATGGGAGTCTGTAAAGGGAGCGGTATCTTTGACGCGAAAGAACGGTTTGAATTATATGGAACGTGCAGCGGCGTAATCGGCAGGGCGTACGCATATTTGAAAACTCACGCAGCAAATGATCAGGGACATGCTGTATGGGCTCCGTATTTTGGTGAACAAGTTTCCAAATATCCATATGCAGATACGGTTGTGGGTTCCGCCAGGGTATGCAGATCTTTGATTCCTGTCTGGTGGCAGTGTGAGGAAGAGCGGGTTCAGATTAAAAAATTTCATGCGGACTTTCTGGCATTCTGGCTGCAGGAACATGATAAGATAAAAGGTAAGATTGGGAGATATTCATTTAAAACGCCAGGGAAAGACAGTTATTCCGTCGGGACATATATGTGGCAGAGTTATCCAGACATGATTGCTGCATTTACAGTTCTGCAAGGGTATAACATGTTTGGAATGGCGTTGGACAAAGAGGGGTGGAAGCTGCTGGATGATACCGTTCATCATGTTTTGGAAATGCAGCATCCACATGGGCATTGGAATGCGCCAGGCACATCTAATCCGTTTTGTGCAGTGACTCTGGCAGCAATTGAACTGCTCAGGGAATATCGCAAGGCAAAGGGGCTGTAAATGATGGAATATACCGAATTGAAGATTCGATTGATGCAGCAAGGCGCTGTTTTTACAAGAGAAGCAAGGGCAAATATGAATCATACCAGATTTGGCCATATTGTTTATGAGGATTATGCTACGACAGGGGGCGTGGTCGTAAAAATGGATAACCGGATTTATGCAAATGTACCTGTAAAGTATGAAAATACGCCATTTCTTGTTGATTTTAAAGATCAGAAGTTTAGGCTGGAAATGAATGGACGGATGCTCAATACTTTGGTTGAAATAATGCCGGCGCCTGGTTTTGCATTAAATAATGCATTGCTGCCCGATGGCACGCCAGTACGTGAGCTGGTAATGGTACATGCGGACAGAATGCGGATATCTCCAATACATGGCTGTGACTATCATTGCCAGTTTTGCACTTGTAATCATCAGCGATATCTGGAAATACCATATGGGACATTAGAGCAGGCAGTGCAGACTGCGTTATCCGATAATTCGGTATCCCCGCGTCACATCCTGATTAGCGGCGGGACGCCAAAACAGGAAGATGGAACTTATCAATATTTAAATGAGGTATACCGTTACTTCCCGAAGAAGTATTCAGATTATGATTTTGACGTAATGCTTTCACCGAGAGGACTGCATGCCAGGGATGCCGGGAAGGAGGGGTATACTGATTTTTTAAAGTACCTTTATGAAGATTGCGGGATTAAAACATTATCTGTAAATCTGGAATTGTATCAGGATGAATTGCGCAGACGGTATATTCAGGATAAATATAAGATTGGAAAAGATAACTATTATCTATTTATACAAAAAGCGGTGGATATATTTGGCCAGGGAAATGTGCGTTCGTCTTTGATTGCTGGTCTGGAAACAATAGAAGATACGCTGCAAGGAGTACAAGCGCTGTGTTCTTTGGGCTGCATTCCCGTACTGAGTGCGTTTGTTCCTGGAGATGGAACGGATCTGCAGCAGCATCCAAAACCGGATTCAGAATTTTTACTACAATTGGTATTGGCGGCAGATGATATTGCAAGACAGCATGGGATGGAGCTTGGTCCGGTTTGCCGGCCTTGTACACATAATAGTATTACGAAAGAAACGGGAAACGCATCATGGATGTAAAATAGATTTTAAAAATGAAAATAAAACTCGATTACAGCTTTGTGCACTTGCTGTGCTGGGCGTATACGCGCTATGCGGCTTATGGCATGTGTGTATCCGGCGTTTGTTCCCATTTCAGGAAGCGTTTGTGTCGTGTAACAATGTTAGCATGAAAGACAGTCAACTGATTTGATTACTAAATTACAGATATATGGTACAATGAAGTAATAATTCAGGCAGGTCTGCGCATTTACTGCGCTGAGCGTATGAAAATGTAGTGGCTGCAGGTATCCAGCCCATCGCGAAGCGGTCCTAAGCGCCAGTGGCGCTTGTTAAGGACGGACCGAAGCGGAGACTTTTCAATGGCTGGATACGTAACAGTTAGATGGGTTATCTGAACTGTTACAGAATGAAAGAAAGAGGAACGATATAGAAAGGAGATATTTATGGCAGAGCGGCTGACAAGAAAACAGATGGCTGATAAATATCCAAACCAGTGGCTGGGCATCCGCAATATAACATATAAAGGCAGGGAAATAGAATCAGCAGAGGTTGTATATACAAAAAAACTGCATCTGAACTGGGGTTATTTTCATTAAAGGGAGAAGATGTACAGCCGTTATTTACAACGCCGGATATGGTTTTTCAGCTTGGCGCAGCGGGAGGGATCAATCGTGGAACAGAGGTTTGAACTGGATGTTTCTGCCAGCAGGCCGGTCTTAAGGCTTGATCATTTGTTCCTGGGATGCACAGCTTTGACCGACACGGGCGCACTGTTTCCTGTATGGACAAAAAACAGGGAATTATTAGAAGCGCTGGGGGCAAAAATATGTAAAAGAAATGTTTTATTTAGTGGTTTTGGCGGAAATGTTTCCGGAGACATTTATACATTTACGTTACAGCTTGGAAATCCCATTTATTCAGAAATGCACATCATGGCCTGCGAGAATAATGATATACCAGGGTATTTCATCTTTAGTGCAACGATGTTTTAAAATACTGTTTATACAATAGATGATATAGAAAAGAAATTTATCATTGTTACGCAGAATCATCAGAGCTGCTGTAATATTATCATTAAAGATGAAAATGGGATTATGCATGTATTGTGTGAGACGGCTGCATGTGAATAGAGGCCTGGTTTTTATTAGGTTTTGAATAATGGGATGCATGTAACACGGTGGATACAGAAAGCCTGAAAATTAAAGAAAGAGTGGATTTTAGAAACATGTAAGATTTGGAAATACGAGGGAGAAGAAAATGGCATTTGCTGGCTGTGGCAGATGCCATTTTGTATGGGAATAATAGCGTGTGGCTCATGAAGAATGACCGTAACAAAAGAATATATTAAGGCATAAAATTATATACGGCTGAAGTTTTTAGTAACAAATGTTTGTGACAATAACTTACCACCATTTTTCGCTGTCTTAGCATTCATTTATCTCAATCCCAGCGAAGTTATGCGGCTTCCAGAGTTTTTTATCGAAAAAAATTTAAAATTATTTGTGACAATAATTTGACACAATTGGGCTGGGGCGTGCTCTGTCTGCGGGATAGTATACCAGTTTAAAAATTGTATATTGGGAAAAATTAAAATATAGAATTTCGTTAGTATGGTATGACAGGAATGATATTATATGCGAGTGAGATTAAATGTGATCTGATGCGGTGAAGCAGATCTAACAGCAAAAATCCGTTTAAAGTATGAGGAAATTAAAACTTTGCAGTTAATTAGAAGAAGCTCTTAAAAATAATAAAAAAGAAATTTGTTAACGGAGGTGAATGTTTTTTTATATAGATAGAGGAATAATTATTGTGAAGATTGGAACTGCCTGCTGCGGTGACAAGTTTAAAATTATAATTTCTATTGCTGCCTGACTATGGTGAAATATGGAATGTAAAGAATTGGGTGATAGAAAATGCGGTGTATAAAAAAAACGATTATAGAAATGGCAGAAGGATTATGAGAAATAATTGAAATCATTAAAGATACTGCATTGTGGCAGCTGGCAGCTTTTAGCTCTGGCTGCTTAATGCTTTAAAAACTTTAAAGGCATAAAAATACTATAAAGTCTTTTAAATATAATAAAATTCTGGTATAATAGATCTAACTTTCGAGTGGAGGCGGTTAAGATGGCGAAAAAGAGGGCACAGGAAGTATTTATACCAGGAGCGCTGCCTGAGAGCACGTATGTTACAAGAAAAATGAAGATAGGATTTACTTATGAAGAAAGATTGAAGCAGGCATTGAGCATGGACGGTTATCTGACATCTATATCAGGGCCGTCTAAAATTGGGAAAACAGTTCTATGTGAGAAAGTAATTGGATTTGAGCATCTGGTGGAGGTGACAGGTTCAGATTTTAATGAAGAAAAGAACCTGTGGTTTCAGATTGGGACGAAGGCAGGAATGCCATCAGGCGGCGAATTTATGCGGGGCAGCAATTCAAATGATGTTGTATCGGAAACGTATGTTATTACAAAAGATAATGTATTAGATTATTACAAACAGCATGGGCTTGTTCTTTTACTGGATGATTTTCATTATGCTGGCCCTGCAATGCAGATGTATATGGCACAGCAGTTTAAAGATGCAATCAGAAGAGGGTTTAAAGTCATTATTGCGTCCCTGCCGCACAGAAGTGATGATGCGATACGTACAAATCCGGATTTGCAGGGGCGTATCAGCATTATCGACCTTGAAGCATGGACAAAAGATGAACTGAGGGAGATTCCTATAAAAGGATTTTCAGAACTGGCAGCTGACATTTCAGAAGTGAATGTGGAACGTCTGGTAGAGGAAAGTATCTGTTCCCCGCAGCTGATACAGCTGATCTGCCTTAATATCTGTATTTTGGAAAATGCAGACGAAAATGCAGCGTGTAAAATAAAAGACAGCACGATAGAAAAGTCATTTCGCTTTTCTACATTGAACCTGGATTATGGGAAAGTTGCAAATGTAATCAGACAGGGGAAAAATCCAAGAGGGAAGAGCAGAAAAAGCTATCAGACGGAGAACTTTGGAGAACTGGATTTGTATGGGCTGATTCTGGAGGCATTGGCAGTTGATCCGCCGATTGTAAGTGTGGGATTTGAAGGATTAATGAATAGGGTTCTGTCGCTTGTATCAGGTGAAGAAAAGCCGACTGCAAAATCATTAAAAGATTATTTGAAAAATCTTCAGGAAGTGCTGTCGGATCATGGGCGGTTTTATGAAGTGATAGAATGGAAAGATAATGTTCTTTATATATTGGAATCGCTGTTTTTGTTTTATTTGAGATGGGGGAGGATTTAATGCCTTTTATTCTAGAAGAGCTCTATGATAAGATTGATGCTGCAGATACAATGGAACAGTATCAGAATGTCGTTCCAGAATGCATAGAAAAGCTGGAAACAGAAGGATATGAAAATATAGCTGACGAAGTCAGGGTGTTATCAGAAGTATATATCAACAGATTTTCAAAACAGGCAACATTTGAGAATTTTGAAAACAGTAAGAAGAAAGTGATGGACTGCTTAAAAAAAGAGAGTTTCATATGCCGGAAGATTTCGAATCAGCAGGGAGTCCGGATTGTGATAGCAATTTTGGAACATTTTCATGATTACTGCAGGTGCCTGTATAAAGAGAAAATTCCTAATAAGTGCAGTGATTCATTAAAAAGAAATCTTCCATGTCTTAAAATAGAAAATGAATATGATCTTCAAAGATTTATGTATCCTGTAATACGAAGCGTTTTTGCAGATGCAAGGCTGGAGGAATCGCAGGACAGCGGCCATCATATGGTTCGTAAGGATATTGTGATTGATTCACAGGATACGGTTATAGAATTAAAATGCTCCAGTGAAACTGTAACGGAGCGCAGGCTTAGTGAAGAAATAGCGGCAGATATGATACACTATAAAAACAGGCATATTCTTTTTTATATTTACGATAAAGCGTCTGTCATAAAAAATGCTGTGGATTTTCAAAAAACTTATGAAAACAAATGTGTGGAGGATAAGTATATAATTGTTCGAATATGGCAGTCTAATGATATTTGAGCTATAAGCGCTAAAATGAAAAAGATGGGAGAGATTTTATGACACTTCGTGATAAAGTGGAACAGGCATGCAAAGGAGTTGGAAAAGGTAAAAAACATGCTTGAAATGCAGTGTATGAGGCCGGGATTAAAAGTTACATTTTTTGCAACTAATAATCCATATTATTTGATTAAGAGGATGTTGCAAGAGGCAAATAAAGATGTGCAGGATGTACAGCTATGGATTGATAGTTTAAAAGGGCAAAAACAAAAAGAGAATTTAAACAAGTTTTTAGAAGATTATCAGCAGAACGAAAATAGGGATTTTTTTGGTAGTAAGTTAGAGGAAAACAGCCTGAAATATGAGAAAATAGTAAAAATATATGTTAGAAAATATTATGGAGAGGTTTATAGTCTGGCACAGTTCCTAAATGAAAAAACATAAAAGATTTTTTACGATATAGGCTGCAAATAGTTGAATCAGATCTTGTGTTTTAGAACGAATGTTTGTGACAATAACTTACCACTATATTTCGCTGACTTAGCATTAATTTATCTCATTCTAAGCGAAGTTATGCGGCTTACAGCGATTTTCATCGAAAAAAAATTTTTTGTGACAGTAACCTGACAAAATCGGGCTGGGGCGTACTCTGTTT
>CANTHI010000163.1 GCA_947653505.1 uncultured Eubacterium sp. | reverse complement strand
CGAAGAAAAATACCCAAGGGGGCACGCTGTCCGGCGTAACTTTATCAGATTATTTATTTACAGTTCCTAATGGAAATCTGCTCCGTCTGTTTTGTCTCTTCCAGATCATCATTTTTCATGGTTTATGTTTATAAGTTTCTTTTGCGTTTTTCATTATTGGATCCTATAGTTATAATACAATGTTCTTCTGTCAGAAATAATCTAACGGCAAAAATGCTCATTCATGGCAAAGGAAAATCCAGACTCTTTACTATTGCCCCCCTGGCTATCTTATAGCATTTCTGCTGTTGCTGTCATACCGAACCTGCTAAAGATGTATCTGATAAATTCCCGCAGTGCCTCTACAGCTTCTTCGATAGAATGATTCTGAAAACTGATTCCTAATTCATTCATATATTTTTCCTGTTCTTCTGATACAATTTTAAACACCGGTAAAGATGTATAAAAGTGTGTTGCTTTTTCTTTCAAACTGACTCCTTGAAATTAGTTTATCGTCTTCATATATGATTGTATAAAAACCTACATCTTTCTCATTACTGTGTAGTCTTATTGTTCTGTGCATGGACAGCGGATATGGAAATCCTATGAGACCTTTGCTGTAGACGGGGAAGATTTTTCAGCGATTGGAGCTGCATTTGAGCAGACAGGGAAGGTACGCCATGTACCTTTGGGAAACGGCATTCTTTCCATGATGAGCCAGAGGGAGCTGGTAGATTTTGCCGTGCAATGGATAGAAGAAAACAGAAAATGATAGCAAAACAGGCTGGCAGAATGAAGATGAAATTAATTCATGTGTAAAGTGAAAAATTCTCACACTTTCACTTTACAAAAAAAACCTGTCTGATTATAATAGAGTTCGTTGGGAAATGAGCAAATGTGCAAAACGAAGTAAAAAGGAGAATTATGAAAATGAACAATGGACTTGAGATCAGATGGCATGGAAGAGGCGGCCAGGGAGCCAAGACAGCGGCGCTGCTGCTGGCGGACGCGGCATTCAAGACAGGGCAGTACGTACAGGGATTTCCGGAATATGGTCCGGAGCGTATGGGCGCGCCGATTACTGCGTATAACAGAATCGGAAAGGAGCCGATCCGTGTGCATTCCAATATTTATACGCCGGATCTGGTTATGGTTGTTGATGAGACATTGCTTCATTCCGTTGATGTAACAGCAGGCCTTGGCAAAGACGGAGCGGTAATTATCAATACTCCGAAATCAAGAAAAGAAGTGCTGCCGCTGCTGCGTGGGTATCAGGGCAGTGTTTATACAGTAGACGCCAGGAAAATTTCGGAAGAAACACTTGGGAAGAATTTTCCAAATTCACCGATGCTTGCGGCAGCGGTTGCCGTCAGCGGTGTGATGGAGCGGGAAGCGTTTTTAAAAGAAATGCAGGCGCTGTATGCGCATAAATTTGCAAAGAAGCCGGAAGTGATCGGGGGAAATATGCAGGCACTGTACCGGACGTTTGAAGTAATGGACGGGATGTTAAATCGGGACGTAAAAAAGAGCGCGTAACGAAAAAAATAAAATCGAGGATAAAGATTCATGCGAACAGATGTACATAAAATCAATGAGCAGACAGGACATCAGGATCTGACCGAAGGGCTGATGATGTTTGCGGCAGGGACTTCCAGAGCTTTTCATACGGGTGAGTGGAGAACGGCCACGCCTGAATTTCACGTGGATTTGTGCAGGCAGTGCATGCTTTGCGTGCCGGTCTGTCCGGATTCCAGCATTCCGGTTAAAGATGGTGTACGGGGAGAGTTTGACTACGAACATTGCAAAGGATGCGGGATTTGTGCACAGGTCTGCCCGTTTCAGGCAATTACGATGAAGGAGGGGAGATAGCGATGGGGATCAAAGACCGTATGTCAGGAAATGAGGCTGTATCGTATGCCATCCGCCAGATCAATCCGGATGTCATGCCTGCGTTTCCGATTACACCATCGACGGAAATACCACAAATGGTATCTTCTTATATAGCAAATGGGCAGATGGATACCGAATTTATTCCGGTAGAAAGTGAGCATTCGTCGATGAGCGCGGCAATCGGGGCAGAGGCCGCGGGAGCCAGAAGTCTTACAGCGACCTCTTCGGCGGGGCTTGCGCTGATGTGGGAGGAGCTGCTGCTGGCTGCTTCGAACCGGATGCCGCTTGTGCTTGCGCTTGTGAACCGTACGCTGTCCGGGCCGATCAATATCAACTGTGACCATTCCGATGGCATGGGCGCCCGTGATACCGGATGGATTCAGATCTATGCGGAAAATAATCAGGAAGCGTATGATAATTTTATTCAGGCTTATCCGATTGCGGAGCATAAGGATGTGCACCTGCCGGTAATGATCTGTCAGGACGGGTTTATTACGAGCCATGCGGTGGAAAATATTGAGCTGCTGGAGGATCAGGCGGTAAAAGCGTTTGTCGGGGAATATGAGCCTGAAGAATATCTGCTGAATCCGGGGAAACCGGTTGCGGTCGGGCCTTATTCCGCGTCTGCATATGTGATGGAGGCAAAGAAAAATCAGGAAGCCGCGATGGAGCGGGCTAAGGCTGTGATTCTTTCGGTAGCGGAGCAGTTTCAGAAAATATCGGGCAGAAGCTATGGCCTGTTTGAAGAATACCGTACGAAAGACGCGGATTATATCATGCTGCTGATCGGGTCTGCGGCAGGCACTGCCAAACAGGCGGTGGATGATCTGCGTGACAAAGGGAAAAAAGTAGGCGTGATCAAGCTGAGAGTCTTTCGTCCGTTTCCGGCAAAAGAGCTGGCCGGAGCGTTAAAATCCTGTAAAATGGCAGCGGTTCTGGACCGCTGTGAAAGCTACAATGGAAATGGCGGGCCCTTGGGCTGTGAAGTGGACGCGGCATTGTTCCGGAATAAAATCAGCATAGAAACAGTAAACTATATTTATGGACTGGGCGGACGGGATTTTACGGTCGAAGATGCCTGCGCGGTATTTCAGGAGATGGAAGATGCCGTCTGCGGTGGAACAGAGGTAGAACAGTATCAGTATATCGGGTTACGGAAATAGGAGGAAGCTGTGGAAAATCAGACACAACAAATGCAAACCACCAGCCAGAGAGCGGAAAAAAAGGATGCGGGAGACGCGCAGAGCGGCTATCGTCTGAAAGACTGGGTAAACCGGCCGGAGCGTCTGGCGCCGGGGCACCGGATGTGCGCGGGCTGCGGAGCTACGATTGGCGTGCGTGCCGTGCTGCGTGCGCTGCATGAAGGGGATTATGCGGTAATTGGAAATGCGACCGGATGTCTGGAAGTGTCGTCCTATATGTATCCGTATACAGCATGGGAAGATAGCTATATCCACAATGCGTTTGAAAATGCGGGCGCTACGTTAAGCGGTGTGGAGACTGCGTATAAGGCGTTAAAAAAACGCGGAAAGCTGCCGGAAGATGCGAATTTTAAGTTTATTACGTTTGGCGGCGACGGCGGTACGTATGATATTGGATTCCAGTCGCTGTCGGGAGCGATGGAGCGCGGACATGACATGGTCTATGTGTGCTATGACAACGGCGCTTATATGAACACGGGAATCCAGCGGTCTTCGGCGACTCCGGTGTATGCCGATACGACGACGACTCCGGTCGGAAGCTGCTCGGATGGAAAGATGCAGAACCGCAAGGACTTGTCCGCGATTATCGCGGATCACGATGTGCCGTATGTGGCGCAGACGACACTGACGAAAGATTTTAAAGATCTGCATCTGAAAGCAGAGAAAGCCATTTATACAAAGGGAGCCAGCTTTTTAAATATGATGACGCCCTGTCCGAGGGGCTGGCGTTATGATACGCCGCAGATCATGGAAATCTGCAGACTGGCAGTAGAGACCTGCTACTGGCCATTGTTTGAAGTGGACCACGGCAGATGGAAGCTGTCCTATGAGCCGAAAAAGAAGCTTCCAATCGAGGATTTCCTAAAGCCGCAGGGACGGTTCCGGCATCTGTTCCGGCCCGGCAATGAGGAACTGCTCGTACAGTTTCAGGCAGAAGTCGACAGACGCTGGGAAGCGCTGCAGTATCAGTGCGCGCGGTAAAGAGCAGTGAAAACAGAGCGTGTACCGGTGCCTGGAGAATGCAGGAGTGAGCGATGACATTATTAACTTATCAGGTATTTCAGACCGCGGCAAATATCGGCAGCTTTCAAAAGGCTGCCGATATTCTTGGCCTGACGCCGTCGGCAATCAGCCATACGATCTCTTCGATGGAAAATGAGCTCGGATTTACCGTACTGACCCGCAGCAAGGCAGGCATCTCGCTGACCAATTACGGGGAGCATCTGCTGCCTTATGTGAATGCGGTGTTAAACAGTGAGGAAAGCTTAAAACAGGCGGTTGCGGAGCTGAACGGATTAAAACAGGGAAAAGTAAAGATCGCGGTTTTTTCCAGCGTATGTACGAACTGGCTGCCAGATATCCTGCGTTCGTTTCAAAAGCAGTATGATAAAATTGTAATCGAGGTATTTCAGGGTACGTACGATGACGTGTATTACTGGATCAAAAACGGCGTCGCGGATCTTGGATTTTTGTCTGTCTCCAGCGCGAAGGATATTCCGATCGAGCCGCTGTACAAAGATCCGCTATTGTGCGTTCTCCCCAAAGGCACCCGCAGGGACAACGCCAGACCGTATATGGATATCGAAGAGATGCGTGCGCATCAGTTTGTAACACAGCGGGAATGTACGGATGCGGATATCCAGAACTTTTTAAAAGAAAATGACCTGCGTATCCAGTCCAACTATCATGTGGTAGATGACCTGTCCACAATTGCGCTCGTAGCCAGGGGATTTGGGATCTGCCTGATGCCGGAGCTGGTTATGCGGGATATCCCTTATGAGGTAGACTGTTATCCGGTCTGTCCGCAGACCTGCCGGATTATCGGTATCGCGGCGCTTCATCCCCAGTTTATGGCTCCCGCAGTGCGGATGCTGTATCATCATATCCTGCAGAAATACCGGAGTGTGTGAGAAAATGTAGTGCGGACTGCCAGAATAAAAAAGCCTGGAAAAAGCTGGAAAATCAGACAGGGGAAGCCAGATACGCTTCCCCTGAAAATATCCTTTTTTGTTGTTTAATTTTGTTGTTTTTGTTTGGTTTTTAATGGTGCGATGCATGATGTACAGTACCGTTTTTATGGGTCGTTTTATGCACAGTACAGTATTTGGAACAGCTTTTTTTCGTTTTGTGCGTCGTACCATGATACGTACAATAAGTTCCGCTGCTGTGGTGGCTGCTGCCATGCCCATGTGCCAGTGCAGGGATTGCGGATCCTCCTGTCAGCATCGCTGTCGCTGTAAACAGTGCGACTGCCTTTTTCCAGCTTTTAAAAATGTTCATTGGTAAACCCTCCTTATACTTTTCATATGATTTATTTTTCTTTTCATATACAATACGACCGGGCGTTTCAAATCCTTGCAGCGGTTTTCAAATTTTTTAAAAAAATCCGGAACTGTCAAAAACCATACAGAACTGTCTGCGGCTTTTTGCATTATTTCAGCTGTGTCAGATCCCACTCAAACGCGCCAGCCGGATATCCTTCATCCATGATCTGGCCATCGTGTTCTGGCAGCTGCCAGACATAGGCGGTAACGGACAGCTTCTTTGCGTCCCCGGCAATCCAGCTTCTTTGCGCGCCATCTTCTTTGGAAATAAAACTGTTTTCCAGTACGCCATTGTCCATCCCAAAGCTTTTAATCTGAAAGAAGGACTCTCTGCCTTTGTCGTCTACTGCGCGCAGCTCAAACTGTGCCTCCAGCCCGTCATGCGATGTATGAAATGTGATCTGCTGGCTTACCTCATTCAGCGACAGCAGATCCAGTGTGATGACATTGCCGTCTGGCAGTGTAAAGGTATCATTAAGTTCCATCTGCTTTGTCTCTGCGGTTAACTGCGAACTATCTGCTTCAAATTCAAAATCCCAGTTTCCTTTTATCTCCTGTTCCATATCTTCAAACTTCAGCTCATATCGGTTTTTGCCGGACAGATCTACACCGTAGACAGGATAGTTGACCTCGCAGCCAAGAATCGTGCCTGCCTCATCCAGATACGTACAGCTTCCGCCACCGCCGCTGCCCATTTTTTGCCCGTTTACATAGAGTAAACCGGCAATTGTGCAGGGCAGCTTCACCGGACCGCCGTCTTCCCGCCGGATCGTATAGCTGACGTAGATTTCCTTACGGTCTGCCACCGCTTCCTGCAGGGTGATGATATATCCCGCGTCACTGACGGATGAATCGAAAGACTCACGGTAGCGAGAGATATCTTTGCCGATTACCGTACTTAAGCTGTAGCGGATCTGCTCGATGGCTGCCTGCACTTCTTTATGAAAAATGCCTGTCGCCGCAGCGATCACTGCCAGACACGCCGCAGCTACAGACAGGCGCTTTCTTCTGAACCTGCTTTTTTCTGCGCGTATTGCTGCAAGTACTTCCTGCTTACAATTTTTTTCCGTAGCATAATCCTTCGGATTATGGATCTGCATGGTCTGCTCACCAGATGAATCAATCCGGTTTGCCAGACTGTAATACTCCTGATTCATCCTTTCATTCTCCCTTCTTTTTCAGCAAAAAGACGCATTTTCTTTTTTCCACGGAACAGACGTACATACAGGTTCTGTCTTGTCAGACCCATCTCCCTGCCAACCTGGCCGGGATCTTCTTCATTCCCGTAGATCCTTAAAAACAGCTCCTGATCTTTTGGCTGCAGACAGGACAACAGGTTTTGCGTCTCTGTGGATAATTCTTTTTCCACAAGCGCCAGAATCTGCCTGTCTTCCTGCGGGACTTCCATCCCTTCCAGACTGACGGTCTGGATGCTTCTGCCAGCCCTGCGCAGCCGTTCGATGGATTCCAGCCGTGCGATGCCCGCCGCCCAGTTTTGAAAACTGCCTTTTGTTTCATCATAGCTGCCGATATTTTTCCAGATGCCTAAAAAAATATCATTCATGCACTCATCCACCTGATCCGGTATGGCAAAAAGACGTCTACGTACGATTGCTCTTAAATAACTGTCAAACGTGTCGATGACATATAGTATGCCTTCTTCCTTTTTTCTGCGGATCAGTGTAATAAAATTGTTTTCATTTGCTTTCATAATTGTGCACCTCAGAAAAATTTTTCTTTATGATACCCGTGTAAGCCTGCGCATCCTACACTTATCTATCCGGTACACATGGGAGAAATCTTACAGATTCGGAAAATTTTTTGTTTTTATAGTTATCCTTCCACCTCCAGCAGCTTTGCGGACACAAGCAGCAGAAAATAATAGGCTGCCGCCAGTATCATAAACAGGATCTGTTTCATAAAAAATCCCATCACAACCTGAAGCACCATCACCGCGATATGGACCCAGAACGGAGAATTGTTCAGCGCGGCAGCAATCACGGCTTCGATCACAATCACAAATCCTGCTGTAATCAGCGGGATATGGAACACGACTGTACCCAGCAGTATCAGCGCCAGACCACCCGCCGTCGTTCCAGCCAGCGCCATGCGCGAAGCCTTCGTTTTCTGCTCTCTCGCTCTGTGGACAGCTGCCCGTTCCCTGCGGCTGTCATCTGTACTTTCCGCATCCAGATCAATCAGGCCAATTTCTTCTTCTTTACGCTTTAACCCACTCATTTTTTCACATCCTGATCTTTCATTTTATTCTTTCTTCATGTATGTATGGAATATTATATACTTCCTTTGCAAAAAGCTCAACTTTATTTTGAAATACTTTTCGGTATCTTCTGAAAATCGCCCCTCGCTCCTGAATCATGTTCTCACAGAACGCGCAGCTGGTGCCCGGTGGGGCAGACCCCATAGGAGCGAACTTAAGAGCATAACAATTTACATAAAAATGTCGCCTTTTGGCTGCGCGGACGCTGGATGAGGGAAGCGGCCCTGTTTCATTGTTCCGGTTTCCAGAATGTAAGAATCTC
>CANTHI010000162.1 GCA_947653505.1 uncultured Eubacterium sp. | reverse complement strand
TAACCGGAATATTTATGTATGAATTTCTACATGATGTTTCGTTACAACGTGTGTATAGTTTTTGAAAGCCAGCCGGATGGGAGGCGTCCTCAAAGCCAAAATGTAACACATTTATGTAAATTGTTGCATTTTCCGCTTAAGTTCCCGCCTATGGGGGGGGCAGACCCTGCGCCTTCCTGACCCGTGAAAAGTAACATATATTTCTATATAGCAGTTAACAATCTTTTATATCAGGTATTTCATTTTCAACAGAGGAATACAATAATTGTATCTTTTTTATCAATACTTAGGAACCATTCCTAAATAATTTCCTGATTTTATGGTTGAATAAATTGTAAATAGATAGTAAGATAATTTTCAAAGCAAAAAGCTGAAAGGATGAGAATCAGTTCCTAAGTACATTGATTAGAAATATCTTCAAAAAAGGAAAGTCTACAGAAAGCAGGCAGCATCATGATTCTAAATACCGGCAGCAGGACCGATATTCCTGCATACTACAGCAATTGGTTTTATAACCGGATCAGGGCCGGATACGTACTCGCGCGCAATCCTTATGATCCGTCACAAATTACAAAATACATGTTGAATCCCAAAGTCGTTGACGCAATTGTATTTTGTACCAAAAATCCGGCCCCGATGTTTTCGCGGTTTCACTGGCTTTCTGAATTTGATACGTTCTGGTTTGTTACGATCACACCTTATGGAACAGACGTGGAACCCTGCGTACCAGATTCCATGCAGGTAGTACATGCATTTCAAAAATTATCGCAGATGACAGGCAGCCACAAAATGAGCTGGAGATATGATCCGGTGCTAATTACAGAGGCATATACGGTATCGTATCATATCCGCCAGTTTGCAAAAATGGCAGCAATGTTAAAAGGTTATACGCAGCAGTGCGTCGTGAGTTTTCTGGATTTATATGAAAAGACAAAGAGAAATTTTCGGGAAGCCAGAGCCGTTACAATGGAAGAACAGAAGTATCTGATCGAAGCGATGGCAGAGATTGCCTCAGATCAAAAGATGCAGATTCACCTGTGTTGTGAAAGCAGCAGTCTTGTCAGGGAGCATGTAGACGCTGACGGCTGTCTGTCAAAAGAGGTGCTGGAACAGGCGATCGGATGTACGCTGGAAGTTCCGAAAAAGAAAACAGCACGCGATGCGTGTGCATGCCTGCTGGGAGCAGATATTGGCGCGTACAATACATGCGGACACGGCTGTCTGTACTGCTATGCAAATGCGGACAGGCAGACAGTACTACAGAATATGAAATGCCATGATCCGGATTCACCGCTTTTGATTGGAGATGTCAGGGAGGGAGATACGATCAGGACAGCGAAGCAGAAATCATGGAAAAATAAACAGATAACTATTTTTGATATCTGGGGAGATTCTGTGTAGCTGCGGGAGTAACCATGACCGGAGAGGGGGCATGAAATACAACCGCCAGCAGTCATATGTAACGCTTTAGAAAACCAGCTGGTTCCCTCATCCGGCGTCCGGGAGGCCGGAATGTGCTATTTCTGGTTTCACGCAGCATATTCTGTAAATGGTTGTATTTCTCCTTCCATATAGAAATATCAGCCACATTATGTTAAACTGTTACAGAATAAATAAAACCACCCCAAATCCGCTGCATACATGCACAACATACAGAATCAGAAAAGAGGATCATCCATGAAATTTCTTCACATCTCAGATCTTCATATCGGAAAACGTCTGAATGAATGTTCCATGATAGAAGATCAGATTCACATTCTAAACCAGATATTCGAAATTGCGAAAGAACAGCAGGCAGACGCTGTCCTGATCGCAGGCGATATTTACGATAAGCCGGTTCCTTCCGCCGAAGCAGTAAAAGTATTTGACCAGTTTTTAACAAAACTCGCAGATTGTGAAATCAAAGTATTTGCAGTAAGCGGCAATCATGATTCGCCAGAGCGTATCGCGTTTGGAGCACAGCTGATGAGCGGCAGGGGAGTATATGTATCGCCGGTTTATGACGGAAGTGCAGTAAAAATAACAATGAAAGACGCCTATGGAGAGCTTGAGATTCATCTGCTGCCGTTTTTAAAGCCTGCCATTATGCGGCATGTGCTGGAAAACGAAGCGGGAGAACAGGAGCTGCCGGAAAGTTATCATGATGCGGTGAAAACAGCGGTCGGAAGGATGGAGATTGATCCGGACAAACGGAATATACTGGTTGCGCACCAGTTTGTCACAGGTGCGGGACGGTGTGATTCTGAAGATGTTTCGGTTGGCGGGATAGACAACGTGGATGCAGAAGTGTTCGATGCCTTTGACTATGTTGCGCTCGGACATATTCACAGTCCGCAATTTGTAAAGCGGGAAACTGTGCGTTACTGTGGAACGCCGTTAAAATATTCATTTTCCGAAGCGTCGCAGGAAAAGGCGGTTGTTGTGGCAGAGTGCAGGGAAAAGGGTGAGGTTGTGCTGCATACAGTCCCATTAAAGCCGCTGCATGATATGCGGAAAATACGTGGTACTTATCTGGAAGTAACGGCAAAGTCTTTTTATGAAGATATGGATACGGAAGACTATATACAGATTACACTGACTGATGAGGATGACATACCTGATGGACTGCAGAAGCTGCGGATTATTTATCCCAATTTAATGCAGCTGCTTTATGATAACAGCCGCACCAGACAAAACCGTGTGATCGCGATGGCAGAGGCAGTGGAGCAGAAATCTGAGCTGGAATTGTTTGAGGAGTTTTATGAACTGCAGAATAACCAGCCGATGAGCCAGGAACAGTCTGCGTTTGTCAGACAATTATTGGAAGAGAGCAGATTCTGAAAGAACGGACGGAAAAATAAAAAGAATAAAAAGGATAAAAGCCATGAAACCTGTAAAACTTGTAGTGAGCGCTTTTGGACCATATGCCGGTCAGGCAGAGATTGATTTTGAGCAATTCGGCGGACAGGGACTGTATCTGATCACGGGGGACACCGGAGCAGGAAAAACAACGATTTTTGATGCGATTGCATTTGCGCTGTATGGAGAAGCCAGTGGGGATGTACGCAGGGCAGATATGTTTCGCAGCAAATATGCAAAAGAAGAGGTACCCACGTATGTGGTATTTACTTTTGATTATCGGGAAAAACGATATACGGTAAAGCGGAATCCGGAGTATATGCGGCCCAAAGGACGCGGAAAAGGATATACGCTGCAAAGAGCTGAAGCAGAGCTGATTTATCCGGATGAGAGGACGCCGGTTACAAAGGCAAAGGAAGTCACGCGGGCGGTTACAGAGCTGATCGGGCTGGACCGCAGACAGTTTACACAGATTGCGATGATTGCGCAGGGAGATTTTCAAAAGCTGCTGCTGGCCGGAACGGAAGAGCGGATTGGTATTTTCCGCCAGATTTTTAAGACAGATATTTACCAGAGGCTGCAGGAACGGCTAAAGGCTGCGCAAAAAGTCCAGTGGCGGGAATACGATGAGCTAAAGCGCAGTATGCGCCAGTATATGGACAGTATTGTATGCAGGGAAAATACACCGCTGGCAGCAAAAATGCAGGAGCTTTGCAAAGGGAAATCTGATGGCAGGATCGCAGAGGGACTGGAACTGCTCAGACAGATGTGCACAGAGGATGAGTCAGCCCTGCTGGAGCTGGAGCGTCAGATACAGCAGCTGGAGCGTCAGATCCAGCAGGAAGATCAGCTGATAGGAAATATTCACAAGGTCAGACAGCAGCAGGAAACGCTGGAGGAAGATAAACGTCAGCTGGAGCTGCAGCAGCCGGAGCTGGAAGCGGCAAAAAAACGTCTGGAGGATGCACGCCAGCAGGCGCAGCAGTGTGGACTGCTTGCCCTGCAGATCAGGCAGCAGCAGGATCAGCTGATTTTGTACGACCAGCTGCAGCAGGAAAAAGACATGCAGCAAAGCCAGCTGGAGCAGTTGGAAGCAGACCGGACACGTCAGAAAAAGAGGGAGAAGGAAAGACTGGAGCTGGAACAGGGGATACGGGCATCTGAGAAGGAGCTGAAAGAGCTTGCGGGAACAGGAGAAGAAAAAGAACGTCTGGAATATCAGAAACAGGAGTGCCAGCGCAGGAAAGATCAGGTCAGCAGTCAGCGGCAGGATTTACAGCAGGAAATGGACAGACAGATACAAACATACGGGCAGCTCGCAGCAGGAAAAGAATATGCCACAGATACCACATACAAACTAGACGAAATCAGAACACAGCTGGCACAGCTGGCAGACTGCGACCAGCTGGCAGCACAGGCAGAAGAGCTCTCAGGCAGGCTGAAAGAACAGCACAGCCTGCTGTGCCAGGAAGTACAGGAGCAGGAACATACGGGAAAAGAAATAGAACAGACAACGACCGGATACAGACAATGGAAGGCGCAGGCAGAAGAACTGGCTGCGGCAGAAAAAAAGCGAAGCATTCAGATCAATCAGCTAAAGGATGCGGGTGAATCTGAAATACGGGCGCAGCATCAGGCTGCAAAAGCAGCGGAAAGACTGCACCTGTTTCAGAAACAGAGCCAGAGTATCGCAGCGCTGGAAAAAGAGCTGGAGCAGCAGAAGCGGGCATATGAACAGGTACAGTCCCAGTCAAAAGAGCATCAGAAACAGCTGGCCGACTGGCAGACAGAATGGGAAACGCTACAGCATACGGATGCAGGGATTATCCGGCTGGAGCAGCAGGAGAAAGAACTGGAAGAACAGAAAAAGACGCAGAAACAGCTGGCGAAGGAGCTGGAACGGCTCAGACAGCGTGAAGAAGAGCTGCAGCAGGCACAGAAAAAATACTGTGTGGCTGCGGAGGAAAAAGTACAGGCGGCATTGCGCTATCAGGAACTGGAACAGTGTTTTCTGGATGCACAGGCCGGCCTTCTGGCCCGTGGCTTAAAAGAAGGAGCTGCCTGTCCGGTCTGCGGTTCGGACCATCATCCGCATCTGGCACAAGTGCCGGATACCGTACCGGAAAAAAAAGAGCTGGAGGATGAAAAAAAACAGATGGAAGCCGCTGCTGCGAAAGCAGAACGGCTGAGCGTACAGGCCGGACATTTAAAAGAACGCAGAAAAGAGCAGGTGCAGACAGTCACAGAGCTGGCAGAGCTTTTATCCGGTGATGGAGGCATGGAAGGGAAAGAGCCTGCCGGAATGCTTGCGGAAAAACAACAGCAGCTAAAGTTAAACGAAAAAGAGCTGGAGATCAGAATCGGGAAAGCACAAAAGGATAAGCAGCGAAAGGAAGAGCTGGACGGCCTTTTGAAAAATGGAGAAACTCAGCAGAAACAATGGGACCAGCTCCTGCAGCAAAAAAGACAGGAAACTGCGGCAGTAAACGGCCAGCTGGAAGAAAAACGCAGACAGTATGAAAACAGTCTGCGGCAGCTGCAGCTGCCGGAACATCTGGCTGGTCATGCCGAGGACGCGGAAGCACATCTGGCTGGTCATGCTGAGAACGCGGAAGCACATCTGGCTGGTTATGCTGAGGACACAGAAGCCTTTCTGCGACAGATTTCTGATCAGTGTGAAAAAGAGCTGCAGCAGGCACAGGCGGATAAACAGAAGCTGGAGGAACTTAGAAAGCAGGCTGAACAGGCAGACACATCAAAGCAGCAGATCAGTCAGCAGATCAGCAGTCATCAGGAGCGTCTGGCAGATTTAAACGGACAGGAAAAAACACTGCAAAAACAGATATCCAGAGAAATGGATAAAACAGAAGAAATTTTGAAAGCCGCAGAACAATTTTTGCGGCTGCCGCGGCTTAGCCAGCTGGAAAAACAGCTGCCAGCAGGAAATCGGTTATCAGAGCAGCAGTCACAGATGGAAAAAAAAGAGCTGCAGATGCCAGCTTTGTTATGCCGGATACAGGAATATGTAAAGAGGTTAAACAACTGCAGAGAAAAGATTCTGGCAGAAATAAAAAAACGCAGTTTTCTGGAAGAACAGTATCAGAGTACGGAAAAACTGCTGGCAGAAAATCAAAAGCAGCTTCTGGAACTGGAAACGGCGCTGGAAGTATCGAAAAATAGAAAAAGCGAACAGAAAAAGCAGCTGTTCCGGAATCTGTGTACACGGAAAGCATTTGAAAAGAAATTTACAATATTTACAGCATCCATACTGGAAATAATGCCAGCAGAATCACCAGAAATCATATCAGAGGAAGTGCCAGAAGGATCATCAAAAATAGAATTTAAAGAAACAGAGGCTCAGATCACGGAGAAAACGCCAAAAATAACATTACAGGAAGCAGAAGCTCAGATTACAGAAGAGGAGCTGTGCAGGATAGCATCTGATATGGAGCATGAGCTGGAAAAACAGCTTGCCGCATTGTCCACCAGGCTTTTGGAAAACGGACAAAAACTGAAACGGAAGCAGCAGCTGGAAAAACAGCTTCCAGGACAGCAGCAGGAGCTGCTGGAGCTTGCGACTGAGATTCAGGATGCTAAAATTGCGCTGGAGCGGCAGAAAACACGCAGTCAGGCGAGGGCAGAAAAAATAGAAAGCCTGTCTGCGCAGCTTGGAACCGGACAAAAAGATCAGGCAGAAGAAAAGATACGCGTCCTGTGTGAGCAGAAAAAAACATTGGAAGATGCATTAAAAGAAGCGGAGGCATTTTATACGGACTGGCGGACCAGAACAGAACGGCTTTCTGCGTCGGTGGAAACAATGCAAAGGCAGCTAAAGGATGCCGGAGAAGCCGGTATGGTTGCGGAAGAAATCGTACAGGAAAGGAAAGAGAAGTATCTGAGGGAAAAAGCAGAGCTTGGAAAACAGAGGGATCAGATCCGGCACGCATATTCGGCCAATCAGGATATTTATGAAAAAGTGCAGGAAAAGCAGGAAGATATTGACCGTGTAGAGCATAAATATACATGGATGCGCGCACTGGCTGATACAGCAAACGGTATGCTCAGCGGAAAGCCTAAAATAGAACTGGAGACCTATATTCAGATGGCATATTTCGACCGTATTCTGATACGTGCCAACCGCCGCCTGCTTACGATGAGCAGCGGGCAGTATGAGCTAAAGCGCGAGGAGGACAGCAGCAATCTGAAAGGAAAAGCCGGACTGGAGCTGTGCGTCATCGATCATTATAATGCCACGCAGCGCAGCGTCAGGACGCTGTCCGGCGGTGAGACGTTTGAAGCGTCTTTGTCGCTGGCACTGGGGCTGTCGGATGAGATCCAGTCCTATGCCGGAGGCATTCAGATGGACTCCATGTTTGTCGATGAAGGGTTTGGGTCACTGGATGAAGATGCGCTGGGACAGGCGATGAAGGCGCTTGTGCACCTGACAGAAGGAAACCGCCTGGTAGGTGTGATCTCCCATGTATCAGAACTGAAAGAACAGATCGACCGGAAGATTATCGTCACCAAACAAAGAGAAAAAGACGGCGGAATTAACAGTGTGATCAGGGTTGCACAGCAGTAAAGTGGAAGGAATGTATATGGAAACGATTGCGATTATCGATGATGATATGCATATCGGAGATATGCTGGAAAAAATATTGAAAAAAGAAGGCTATGGGACACTGCGTGCATACTCTGGCACGGAAGCGCTGATGCTGCTGGAACGCAGCAGGCCGGATCTGATACTGCTGGATCTGATGCTGCCCGGACTGTCCGGAGAAGAGGTGCTGGAAAAAATCAGCCACATTCCGGTGATTGTCATAAGCGCGAAGGCAGATGTGTCTGACAAAGTCAGTCTGCTTTTGCAGGGAGCCTGTGATTATCTGACAAAACCGTTTGACATTCAGGAACTGCTGGCACGTATCACCGTGCAGCTGCGCAGTCAGCATGGAAAAGAACAAAGGCAGATATTCCGCTGGCAGGAGATCGAAATGGATGCGGATACGCATGAGCTGTGGACAGCAGGAAAATCGGTAAAAATTAGGAGGACAGAATTTTCTACGCTAAAAGCTTATTCCTATACAGGAGTTTATGACGGAAAGCC
>CANTHI010000161.1 GCA_947653505.1 uncultured Eubacterium sp. | reverse complement strand
TTTCATAGTTATAACCGGTCGGAAAATTATGCAGAAAAAATGCAAGTCCTCCAAATACTGCCGCACTGGCCAGTACTGCCAGTGTCAGCTTTACCGGCTGTTTTTGTGGTATCTCATCGTCATCCATTTCTTCAATGTCAGCAATCCCGTCTGACAGGTTCTGTTTTCCGATTGTTCTCATTCCTTTCTGCTCTTTATCTGCTGCTGTCTGCAGCGCTGCCGGCTGTCCATACAGTACGGAGCCGCCTGCGATCCCCTGAATGGTCTCTTCCTCCCATACTGTATTGAGCAGTTCTTTTTCCATATTTTTGTAATTAAATTCCTGCGGAAGCGCTTCCCCGCACCGGCTGCATATCCGTGCAGAGGATGCAGCCTCCTTCCCGCATTTTGTACATTTCATTCTGGTATTGATGCCTCCTTACAATGTCATTCCATACCATTTTCCATTGCCTGCACGCAATTATTCATCAGCATTGCAATCGTCATCGGACCGACTCCTCCAGGGACCGGTGTAATTGCACTTACATGCGGATGCACACTGTCGAAATCCACATCGCCGCACAGCTTCTGCTGGTCGTTGCGGTGAATGCCAACATCAATCACTACTGCCCCTTCCTTTATATAGGAAGCGTCGATCATCTTAGGCTTCCCGACCGCGACAATTAAAATATCCGCGTTTTTACAAATTTCCCGCAGATTCCCAGTCTTCGAATGCGCAATCGTAACGGTAGCGTTTTCCCTCAGCATCAGCAGTGCCATCGGCTTGCCTACGATATTACTGCGGCCAATGACAACACAGTTTTTTCCGGCAATCGCAATCCCTGAGCGTTTCAGCAGCTGAATGACTCCTGCCGGTGTACAGGATACAAAGCCTGGCAGGCCGCTGACCAGCGCACCGACATTCTGTGGATGAAATCCATCTACATCTTTTTTTGGTGAAATCGCCTGAATAATTTTGTTTTCATCAATCTGCTCCGGCACTGGGAGCTGTACGAGAATGCCGTTTACGGTCTCATCCGCATTCAGGGTCTCAATCAGCTGCAGCAGCTCCTCCTCCGTCGTCTCCTCCGGCAGCCCGTAAGAGCGCGACTCAATCCCGATATATGCGCAGGCACGTTTTTTATTGCGCACATAGACGCTGGAAGCCGGATCCTCCCCGACCTGAATAACGGCGAGACATCCCAGAATGCCTTTTTCTTTCAGTGCAGCTGTTTTTTCCTTCAGCTCATCCTTTATTTCCTGCGAAATACGTTTTCCATCAATCAAAAAATCTGCCAATGTGTACCTTCCTTTCTGTACGCTTTCCTTTTGGTATATTTTATAAAATGTGATTTATAAAACTTCTTCCTCATACTGCGCAAATTCTTCCGGGCTCATCAGAATCTTTCTCGGTTTTGTGCCTTCCTCCGGACCCACTACCCCTGCCTCTTCCAGCTGATCCATAATTCGTGCCGCACGGTTAAAGCCAATCTTGAAATATCTCTGCAGCATACTTACAGATGCTTTTTCTTTGTCCATAAGAAGTCTGGCCGCATCCGCAAAATACACGTCTTTATCATCCGTGGCTCCCCCATCCGAAGAGCTGCCGCCAGAGCCGGAAGACGCATCCGCGACCTGTTGTTCGATTGTACTGCTGTATTCCATCATGCCGTTGCGCTCTTTTAAAAACTCTACCACATCCGACACTTCTGTATCCGATACAAATGCACCCTGTACGCGGACCGGCTTTAAATATCCCTGTGGATAAAACAGCATATCTCCCTTTCCGAGCAGCTTTTCCGCACCGTTCATATCCAGTATCGTTCTGGAATCAATGCCGGACGTCACTGAAAAAGCAATTCGTGACGGCATATTTGCCTTGATTAATCCGGTAATGACATTGACCGAAGGCCGCTGCGTCGCAATAATCAGATGAATGCCGGCTGCCCTGGCCAGCTGTGCCAGACGGCAGATCGCATCCTCCACATCACCAGGCGCCGTCATCATCAGATCGGCAAGCTCGTCCACGATAATGACAATGTACGGCATTTTCTGAGGCTTGTTTTCTTCCGGAATGTCTGCGATTTGCTGAATCTTTGCATTATACCCTTTTACATCCCGCACGCCATAGTCCGTAAACTTCTGATAGCGGTCTAACATTTCAGATACTGCCCAGTGCAGGGCGCCGGCAGCTTTTTTCGGATCCGTTACAACCGGAAGCAGCAGATGCGGGATCCCGTTATATACGCTCAGCTCTACCACTTTTGGATCGATCATGATCAGCTTCACATCATCCGGATTCGCCTTATAAATAATACTCATAATAATCGTATTGATACATACCGATTTTCCGGAACCGGTTGCACCTGCGATCAGCAGATGCGGCATCTTACAAATGTCTGTAACGACTACCTGTCCGGAGAGATCCTTTCCTACCGCAAATGTGCAGGAAGAAGTCTGTCTGCAAAACGCATCCGATTCAATCAGATCCCGGAACATAACCGGAACCGTCTCTTTGTTCGGCACTTCAATGCCAATCGCTGCTTTTCCGGGAATCGGTGCTTCGATACGGATATCTGCCGCTGCCAGATTCAGCTTAATATCATCTGCCAGATTGACGATCTTGCTAACCTTGACCCCCATCTCCGGCTGGATTTCATAACGGGTTACAGACGGACCGCAGCTTACATTTAAAATGGACACATTGACGCCAAAATTTTTCAGCGTCTGCTGCAGCTTCAGCGCGGTTTCCTGCAGATGCTCTCTGGTATCCCCTGTCTGCTTTGGCTCCCCGGTCGTTAAAAGATCCACTGGAGGCAGGACGTATTCCCTCCTGATTTTGACAGGTTTTTGCATCATCTGCATCTCAACATCCGCTACCGCACCAGCCGTTTCTGCCGCGGACTGTTTTGGCGGCTTGCGGATCTGCGCAGGGGACTGCTTTGGAGCCGCCTGTACGGAAGCCGTATTATCAGACGGCGCCACGGCAGAGACTTTTTTCGGCACTGACATCGCCAGAAGCTGCTGCTCCATCAGCTCTTCCGCGGAAACCGGTGGAAGTTCAGACAGCTCCTGCCCTGCCGTATCTTCCTCATCCCACATCTGGTCTGGTGAAGCGAAAGCATCATTCGGACCGGCAGACGCAATATCTTCTGTAAGATTTCCATCTCCTGCCCTGTCAGACAGATCCTCTGCCGGATGAACGGAACTATCTTCCAAAGCAGTCTGTACGCCGTCTCTCCACTGATCAGACAATTCCAGAATCATCCCATCAGCAGAACAGTCCGTATCCTGCGCCGTTTCCACCGGATCCGGAGCTGCCTGTGTACTGCCATCCGGAAACAAATCCGAAAAAATATCACCGGGGCTTAGCAAAAGATCTTCTTCCGCAGTCTGTGCCCCGCTGTCAGCTTCCGGTCCGGCAGCTTCCTGTACGGTATCCGCCGTATTTGGCTGCAGGGAGACTTTGCGGTTTGTAATTGGGATGATATTATCTGCGGTCCCCGGATCTGTTTTAGCAGAAAACGGCATCAGATCGGGATACCCCATACCTGCGGCTGCCCGTTCACGCTGCAATTGTGGCTCCCTCCGGGGATGCATCCTTTCCGGATCCGATGGCTCCGGACGTGGCTGGTTCATCATATATATCGGAAAATCCTGCAAAAGCACCGGATCCGGACGTATCTCACTGACATTATCCGATGCACCGCTGGCGGCTGCATTTTTCAGGCTTGTATCCGTCGATACCCCGCTGACTTTATTATCCATACGGCGCTGTCTGCGCTCCTGGTACTGCTGGCGCTGACGGATTGTTTCATTTCTGGCCGAACGATACATTTTTCTGCCACCAGACTGGATCGGTTTCCATAAAGAACGCTGTGTCAGCAGTACGATGCAGATAATCATCATAATGATATCGATGACATAGGCACTGATCGTCCCAAAATTGTTCCGTACAAGCCACGTAAACAGTCCGCCCAGTAGTCCGCCGCCCAGTTTATGCTCCGCCGCCCACAAATATGCCGCAAGCGGCGTCTCCGACTGGCTGTCCCCGCTGATCAGCTCCAGAAACATGCAGATAAAGACAAAAAGTCCAAAGGCCGAGGCAGCTTTCACCATCGCAGTCGTATTGTTTTCGTTTGCCATGAGAAATGCGGTTCCTGCAAACAGCACAATCGGAAATATGTATGCAGTCAGCCCGAACAGTCCAAAGAAGATACTGCTGATAAAATTACCAGCTGCCCCTGCAATCCCAAAGTTGCTGATAAACAGGACAATGGACAACGCAAGCACCGCCCATAATATGACCTCGTTTTTAAACGACGCAGCCGGACTGCTGTTGTTATCGGATGTTGATGAGGAACGTTTTTTTGCCATTTCATTTCTCCGTTTCTAATAATATTCCACCCATGCTTTCAGAGTATTCACAAATCTTTCATCAGTTATGCAAGTACAAAATACGTACTGATGGAAATAACGCCCACAATCAGACAGTAAATCGAAAAAATCGTGTACTTTTTCTGCCGTACCACATACAGCATAATCTTAATACAGATATAACCAACCACAGCAGCTACAAGTGTACCAGCCAGATAATTGATCCATTCCGCGGACGTAATCTGCTCATTGCCAAGATCAAACAGCTGCAGTACAACAGACCCCAGAATCGCCGGTATCGACATAATAAAAGAATATTTGACCGCAAATTTCCGGTCAAATCCGCTGAGCAGGCATGCCGTAATCGTAGTGCCGGAACGCGAAATGCCAGGCAGTGTCGCAAATCCCTGACAGATGCCAATAATAAACGCATTCGTATAGCTGACATGTTTTGGCGTCTTACTGCCTTCCTTACACCGGTCTGCAATAAAAAGCAGCACAGATGTAATGACCAGACAGATTCCTGGCACAAGCAGTATCGTAGACGCCTGTTCGATCAGGTCTTTTGCCGCTATTCCGATCATGCCGGTCGGAATGGTCGATACGATCACCAGCATTACAAACTTTCTATAACCGTTGCAGATGATCCTGCGGTACTGTTTCTTCTTGTTGCCTGCAAGCCTTGATACCGCAACTCCCGCATTGATAAAAAAGTCACCGATAATCCCAAACCCTTCACAAATCATCTTCCAGATATCCCGGAAATAAACCGCAAAAACAGCAATCAGTGTGCCAAAATGCAACAGACAGTCAAACAGCAGCCCTGTTTCTTCCAGATCAAACGCAATCTGAAACAGAGCCAGATGTCCGGAGCTGCTGACTGGCAAAAACTCGGTAATGCCCTGAATCAGCCCCATAATGATGGATTCCAATAATGACATAGTATGCCTCCCTACTGACAGCAAAAAACGAAAACGGGATGTTTTCGTTTTCTGCTGTAAAAAATCATATGAAATTATATTACCATATTCTGGGGGAAATGTCATGGACTTTTAAAAAATTTTCAGGATAACTTTGCGGTGGCCTGCGGCCACTACATTTTCATACGGTCAGCGCGGCACATGCGCATCTCCAAGTGAAAACGTACCATTGCCGTCTTCATGCAGTTTTAATTCTACATCAAATTCCAGCTCCATCATATCATCATATTGCGCCATTGCGGAGCCGTCCAGGTAAAATCCCGGTGTAACCTGGCAGGTAATCGTATCTCCTAACTGAAAATCTGAGATCATGCCGTATTCCATCCCTGTAAACTCTCCCTCTGGAAGCTTCACAGATGCTAATTCCCGTCCTGTTTTCAGATCCATAAGTGTCAGCGTCCTGCTTTTTTTATCGAAAGTATGGCCGGTCCGCTTTTTAATCTCCCTGGAATAGCCGTCCAGATCAAAATTGTATGGCACTGCCTCCCCATGATCCCCGTATTGCAGGACATACAGGCTGTCTGCGGATGCGCCTGTCCCGGTATATACATAGAAAGAAATCTGCAGCTGCCTGTGCGCTTCATCCCAGTACAAATCCGGAAGAATCCCTCTCGGACTAATATATGGCCAGTCAAAATAGTTTATGTTTCCGTCTTTTTCCACAGCGACACCTGCGCCGCAGACTTCCTTGTCGTTATACCCATACACTTTGATGCCGTATTCCGGCAGCTCCCCGATACATAAAATATTTTTTGTATCGTCCATAACACCGCGTTCCGGCTTATGGAGTTTTGACACCTTATCCCAGTCCGCATCCATAAACCTGTGGACTACATCTATATGGTAATCTGCCGGCACCCAGATGCCATATTCCCCATAAGGACGTACCATGCTGATGGTTACTGTCAGCTGGTCCTTTAAAAATGTGAGTTCTAATCCGGCCATCCTTGCTGTTGCCTCCCCTTTGCGGGAAACCACAACATCCTGCGCAGACAGGTTCAGCAGGCGGACAGCCGCACTTTCCGGTGAGAATAACGGACGGTAAATCCTGCTGCCGGAATACAGTGCCTGATCCTGCAGGGCCCTGCCCAGTCCATTTCTGGTATAGTCCATATTGCTGCCATCCAAAGCATATGGGTATGCCTCATAGTATTCCTTTCCTGATGCAATACGGTCATAGCAGTCCAGACGTTCCCCCGTTACCACATACCGGGAGCCATCCCACTGATAATACAGCGTTTCCCGCCACGCTGTCACATGCGGCTCAGATGACCCTGCATAATATAAGATTTCCGCCCGTCTGTCGTTATAATCCTGGATATGGCAGTCCGTACTGTCATCCTGCGGCCAGGTATCCCTGATTTTAAACCGGTAAGCTCCTTCCTGTCCGGTGAAAATGCCTCTGTCCCGAAAATCCATACACAGTTCTGCCGACGCCATCGCTGTAATCGTTTCCGCATCCCTGTCTGTAAAAGCCCGGTACCATGCCTCGAGCATATACCAGCCGGACAGCCACCAGTGTCCATAACAGGCAGGTAATCCATTTTGGCGCCCGGGATTCCACTGCTCCTGATTTGTAAGTTATCATCCGCATTCTCCCTTGTCTATTCTCAATAGTCAGATTAAGTCTATCAAAAACAGACCAGGAAGTCAACCAGATTATCCCATACCAGCTATTTCCCCTGCGCAATCATCCCGTGTAGTTTTTTCAATGCATCCTTCATTCCGCCGACCTCACAAATAATCCCTTCTTCTACCGCTTCCTTCCCGACAAGTATCGTGCCAAGATCCTTCGTCAGCATCGTCGTATTCATCATCAGTTTTTCCAGACGGTCTTCCTTCGCGTCGCAGTGTGACGCAATAAAACCGATAATCCGGTTCTGCATCTGCTTAAAATAATCATACGTAGGCGGCGCTCCGATCACCATACCGTTCATGCGTACCGGATGGATGACCATCGTACCAGTCGGAACGATGAAGGAATAGTTGGTAGATACGGCGAGCGGGACTCCGATCGAATGACTGCCGCCCAGTACGAGTGAAACGGTCGGCTTGCTCAGGGAAGCCACCATTTCCGCGATCGCAAGACCGGATTCGATATCCCCGCCGACCGTATTGAGCAGCAGCATCACGCCGTCAATATTTTCATCGTCTTCGATTTCCGCCAGCTTTGGCAGCACATGCTCGTATTTTGTCGTTTTTGTATTGGAAGACAGACACTCATGCCCTTCGATCTCTCCGATGACAGATAACAGATAGATTCTGTGATTGTGATCATTTTCCGCAAGCGTTACCTCCCCGTTATTTTTTATGTTTTCATTATCCGAAAGCTCTGCTTCCAGTTCTTCTTTTTTTCCGGTTGTTTCTTTCTCCTCACTCATATCAGATTCCTCACTTCCTTTTTTCATCAGTATGCGCGTTCTTTCAGATTATTATGCATGATGCCCAAACATTCCAATTGATGATGTTTTTCTCTTCATTCAGATGTATAATATTTTTCGGATATCACAAGATATCTCATACAGATGAAAACATGTAAGGGACTGTATGTAAAAATACAGCTCTTAACTTAAAAGGAGGCCGGTAAAATGAACCTGAACATGTTTAAAGATAAGCTGTTTGATATACTGAATGAAACGGATGATCTGCCT
>CANTHI010000160.1 GCA_947653505.1 uncultured Eubacterium sp. | reverse complement strand
AAACCTGGATAAAACTGATCCATCTCTACTTTCGAATAATCGTCCGTATCAATCTCTACCAGCTGCTTTACCCACAGGATACTGTGTGTATTAAATTTTGTATCTTTCGAAGTTCTGTTTATTTCTTCTTTTAACTGCTGCATTTCCTTTTGCAGGGCATCCCTGTCTTCTTCAGCATTAATATCATTCGCAGCCTGTGTAGCCAGTTCATTCATACGCTGTAAAATATCATGTACTTCTGACAGAGCTCCGTCTGCTGTCTGGATTAACGATATACCATCCTGAATATTTCTGGATGCTTTGTTCAGACCACGGATCTGCCATCTCATTTTTTCGGAAATCTTCAGACCTGCTGCATCGTCTGCGGCACGGTTTACTTTATATCCTGAGGATAATTTTTCAGTAGATTTTCTTTTATTCTCAGCATTAATCCCCAACTGCCGGTCTGTATTCATTGCAGCTAAATTGTGTGTAATAATCGTCGCCATACTAAATACCTCACATTTCGCAAAATTTCGGCTTTTTTCGTTCTTTCTGATTCATCTTACCAGGAAACCTGTTCCAAAATAGCCTGTTGTACTGCTTTTTTTCTTTCAAAGCTATCTCTGAGCTGCTCCTCTAATCTGCTGAAATAAATTATCGTATATCAAGAAAAAAACAAATAAAAAACTCCGCCTTACATGTTAAAAACCTCTCCGCTTTGTATTTCGGCAAATATATACAAAAACTTTAGTTAATTATTCTATAGAATTTTGTATCCTATCATAACAAAAGTTGTGCACATTATTACATGTTCCAAATCGTTTTAACCATTCCTACAAAATAAATATACGGGTTATCCGGATTCTATAAGAAAATATAAGAAATTACAGGAAATTATAAGAATTTATAAGAAAAAAATAGCCGGGATCTTCCCAGCTATTTCTATTTTCTATTTTGCTGCCGCGTCAATACGAACCAGTGCTTTTTTCAAAGCAATTTCTGCACGTTTGACATCCAGTCCTGCTTCTTTCATCTTCAGACGGCGTTCTGCACGCATTTTTGCTTCTTCTGCGCGGTTCTTATCGATCTCATCCGGCCATTCTGCAATCTCCGCAAGCAATGTTACTTTGTCGCCTAAGATTTCGGCAAAACCGGAGTGTACAGCTGCTTTTTTTCGTCCGGCATTTTCCGTAATCGTTACAATACCTGGTGCAAGCACCGCGGTGAGAGGAATGTGATTTTTATATACGCCAATATCACCCTCCGTCGTCGTAAATTCAATCATGGAAGCATCTCCGGTGTAAAATACACGCTCTGGTGTAATAATCTCTACTTTGAACAATCTGTTTGCATCTGCCATAACGTCACCCCTTACTTCATACGGGCGCGTACGTCATCAATAGTTCCGGCATTTAAGAAGTGGCCTTCTGGTACATCGTCGTGTTTTCCTTCCAGTATTTCACGGAATCCGCGGATAGTCTCTGCAACCGGTACATATTTTCCTTCCAGTCCGGTAAACTGTGTTGCTACAGAGAATGGCTGTGACAGGAATCTCTGAATCTTTCTTGCACGGTTAACAACCATCTTATCATCCTCTGACAGCTCGTCCATACCAAGAATCGCGATAATATCCTGCAGCTCTTTATATTTCTGTAAGATTGCCTGAATCTCACGGGCGGTATTGAAGTGCTCCTGTCCTACGATACGTGGATCCAAAATCCTGGAAGTAGATGCCAGTGGATCTACAGCCGGATATATACCAAGCTCCGCGATAGAACGCTCTAATACGGTTGTTGCGTCCAGATGGGCAAATGTCGTAGCAGGTGCCGGATCTGTCAGGTCGTCAGCAGGCACATAGACAGCCTGTACCGAGGTAATGGAACCATTTTTTGTGGATGTAATACGCTCCTGCAGAGCACCCATTTCGGTCTGCAATGTCGGCTGATAACCTACGGCTGAAGGCATACGTCCAAGCAGCGCAGATACTTCTGAACCAGCCTGTGTAAAACGGAAAATATTATCTATAAACAAAAGAACATCTTTTCCGCCTTTGTCGCGGAAATATTCTGCCATTGTAAGTCCGGACAAAGCTACACGCATTCTTGCTCCTGGTGGCTCATTCATCTGTCCGAATACCATTGTTGTCTTATCAATAACGCCGGATTCCTTCATTTCGTAATAAAGGTCATTTCCTTCACGGGTTCTTTCTCCTACACCCGTGAATACAGAATATCCGCCGTGTTCTGTAGCAATATTATGAATCAGCTCCTGTATCAGTACGGTCTTACCTACGCCGGCACCACCGAACAGACCGATTTTACCACCCTTCTGATATGGGCAGAGCAGATCTACGACTTTAATACCTGTTTCCAGAATTTCAGCCGAAGTAGACTGTTCTTCAAATGAAGGCGCTTTTCTGTGAATCGGGCTGTATTCCACACCAGTCGGCGGATCGATCTCGTCGATCGGCTCACCAAGCACATTGAACATACGGCCTAATGTATTTTCACCAACCGGAACACTGATCGCCGCGCCTGTTGCAACAGCATCCATACCGCGTACAAGTCCATCGGTCGGTCCCATAGCAATACATCTGACAGTATCATCACCCAGATGCTGTGCTACTTCCACTACAAGCCTGCTGCCTTCTTTCCTTGTAATCTCAATGGATTCGTTAATTTCCGGCAGTTTTCCCGTAAACTTAATGTCCAGAACAGCTCCAACAATCTGAGTGATTTTCCCTATATTTGCTTTTGACATTTTCTTCTATCACTCCTTTTACTTTCTATGCACTTAATTCTAACTAATTGCTTCCGCACCTGCAATAATCTCAGTCAGCTCCTGGGTAATGGAACCCTGACGGGCACGGTTATATTTCAGAGACAAATCACTTATCATTTCTTCCGCATTGCTTGTAGCAGAATCCATTGCCTGCATTCTGGCGCCATTTTCACTGGCAACTGCTTCTACAAGTGCGCCATAAAAAATACTTGTCACATATTTTGGAATAATCATATCCAGAGCTTCTGTCTCATTTGGCTCATAATTCATAATCAGGTTTTTATCAGCCGCTGACATCTCTTCTTCTGAAAATTCTACCGGAAGCAGCTTCATCAGACTCGGTACATGGACTACGGTATTTTTAAAATGGGTATATGCCAGATAAATCTGGCCTATTTTTCCTTCCGTAAAATCCTTTAATACTTTGTCACAGATTTCCATCGCGTCTTTATACGTAGGATTTTCGATCACATCTGAAGCATCTTCTGCAACATGATATCCTTTCCGTTCCAGCGCATCCTTTCCTTTTGTACCAATGGTATACAACAGCACCTTGTCCTTTGGAAGTCCGCTGCTTTGTACCAGCTTTGTGATATTCGAGTTATAACCTCCTGCCAGTCCACGGTTAGAAGTAATCACGACAACCGCTATTTTATCCGAACCATTATCGGCAAGATATGGATGATCCATACTACCGGATCTTGCCAGGATAGAGGTAACTGTACGGTACATATGCTGAAAATATGGATCGGTCCGTTCTGCATGTGTCTTTGCTTTCTGCAGCTTTACGGTAGAAACTAATTTCATGGCTTTTGTGATTTGCTGCGTACTCTGTATGCTGCTTTTACGTCTTTTTATGTCTCTCATCGAGGCCATAATCTGTCACCGCCTTATTTTTATATTTCAAAGATTTCTACCGGAATGACTTTTTACATTCTTCAATTGCCCGAACCAGTTTCTTTTCGATCTCATCTTCCAGTACTTTTGTCGTACGGATCGATTCCGGAATCTCCGGATATTTTGTGTCTATATATTCAAACAGCTCACTTTCAAACCGAAGCACATCTTCTGTCGGAATATCCAGCAGATATTTTTTTGTTGCTGCATAAATAATAATTACCTGTTTTTCTACCGGCATCGGCTGATACTGCGGCTGTTTTAAAATCTCACGGATTCTTTCACCCTGAACCAGCTTTTCCTTTGTATCTGCATCCAGTTCGGAACCAAACTGTGCAAATGCAGCAAGTTCGCGGTACTGTGCCAGTTCCACACGAATCGGAGCCGCAATCTTTTTAATCGCTTTGATCTGTGCCGCACCACCTACTCTGGATACAGACAGACCTGCATTGATCGCCGGACGGAAACCAGAGTTAAACATCTCTGTCTCAAGATAAATCTGGCCATCTGTAATCGAGATAACATTTGTAGGAATATATGCGGATACATCGCCTGCCTGCGTTTCAATAATCGGCAGTGCAGTCAGCGAGCCGCCACCCAGTTCATCCGAAAGTCTCGCTGCACGCTCCAGCAGTCTGGAATGCAGATAAAAAACATCACCAGGGTAAGCTTCACGTCCTGGCGGTCTTCTAAGGAGCAGGGAAAGTGTACGGTATGCCGTCGCATGCTTGCTCAGGTCATCATATACAACAAGCACATCTTCACCGTTTTCCATCCACTCTTCTCCGATTGCACATCCTGAATAAGGAGCAATATACTGTAATGGTGCAAGCTCACTCGCGGTAGCAGCCACAACTGTCGTATAGGACATGGCGCCAAACTCTTCCAGCGTCTTTACAATCGATGCGACGGTAGAAGCTTTCTGTCCAATCGCTACATAAATACACTTTACATCCTGGCCTTTCTGATTAATAATCGTATCAATCGTAATGGCCGTCTTTCCTGTCTGTCTGTCGCCGATGATCAGCTCACGCTGTCCTCTTCCGATCGGCACCATAGAATCAATTGCCTTAATACCGGTCTGCAGCGGCGTATCTACAGATTTTCTGGAAATAACACCGGATGCTACTCTTTCAATCTGACGGAATTTATCGGTCTTAACCGGTCCTTTGCCATCAATCGGCTGTCCCAACGCATTTACAACACGGCCAATCATAGCATCTCCAACCGGAACTTCTACAACTCTGCCAGTCGTCTTTACGGTATCGCCCTCATTGATACTCTTCTGGTCGCCGAGTAATACAGCGCCAACGTTATCTTCCTCGAGGTTTAATACCATTCCATACACTTCACCCGGAAATTCCAGCAGTTCGCCCTGCATCGCATTTTCCAGACCATGAATACGTGCAATACCGTCCGCTACCTGAATAACCGTACCAACATCTGCGACTTCCAGCTCTGCAGCGTATCTTTTGATCTGTTCTTTGATGACCGAACTAATCTCCTCTGGTTTTAAATTCATGGACTATAGTCACCTACTTTCAACTGTTTTTGCCATATTCCTACGGCATCTGTAACTTTAATTTGGATAATTCACCAGTCAGCCTGGCCAGCTTGTTTTTTACGCTGCCATCCACAACCCTGTCTCCAATACGGATTACGATCCCACCGATCAGGGACGGATCAATCTCATAAATAAATTCAAACTGTACATAATTCGTTGTCTCCAGCAGCTTTCTGCGGATCGCATCCTTCTGCATCAGAGACAAATCCATAGCAGATGTAACATAAGCAGTACCAATCTTTTTATACTCTTTCACCTGCTCAATAAAATATTTCAGTACCCCGTCAAATTCCTGATAATGGCCTTTTGCAATAATCATAAGCAGCAGCCCGGTCATTTCTTTTGACGCACGGTCTTTAAAAACAGACTCAATGATGTTCTGTTTTTCTTCTATCACAATTTTCGGATGATTCATCATCTTTGCAAGATCTTCATTCGTCTGAATAATCTCAAGCATCCGCTTTGCTTCATCAAACAAAGCATCCACCTTTCCAGATTCCAAAGCCAGCTCAAATAATGCATCCCCATATGTTTTAGAAACTAGCTTTGCCATGTCGAATCACCCATTTCTTTCAATGTCTCTTCCACAAGCCCATTCTGAACGGTTGTATCTATAGACGCTGCTACAACTTTTGCAGCCATCATGGATGCAACTGTAATCATCTCCTGCTTCATCTCATCCATCGCACGGCTCTTTTCAAGCTTTGCTTCTTCGTTGGCACGCTGGATAATGCGGGCAGCTTCCTGTTTCGCTTCATCGATAATATGTGCTTCATTTTTCAATGCTTTCTGACGTGCTTCGCTTAAAATGGCTTCTGCTTCTTTATCTGCGTTTTTCAGCTTTTCTTCATATTCTGCCTTCATTGCAGACGCTTTTTCTTTATCGCTCTTCGCGCTGTCAATATCACCCTGAATCTTTCTCTGTCTGTCATACAGCATCTTTCTGACCGGGTTTAACAGCAGATAGGACAATGCCATAAACAGGACAAAGATTGCGATTGCCAGAAGCACCGCATCATGAATCAATTGAAAATCAAGATTAAATAATCTTTCCATGTTCGCTCAGTTCAGCCTCCTTTCCGTCTTACTTCCATTATACAGACAATGGTCTGCATGATTTTTGTTTCTTATGATAATGGCTGTACGAAAAGCAGGAGCATGGCAACTAACAGACCATACAAACCAGTTGTCTCGGCAACGGCCTGTCCTAATAACATGGTAGACATAATATCAGATTTTGCACCAGGATTTCTTCCTACCGCTGCTGCACCATGTCCGGCAGCGATACCCTGACCAATACCAGGCCCGATACCTGCAATAACTGCCAGACCTGCACCAATTGCTGAACATGCTAAAATTAAATCCTGTCCTGTGATATTCATAATGATTTTCCTCCTAAAATTTCTTTTCTTTCCTTCAAAATAAGACTGTCTGATTAGTCTGTTTCCAGCTGCTGACTGATATAGGTCATTGTCAGCATACAGAATACATACGTCTGAATTGCCCCTGAGAACAAATCAAAGTACACATGAAGCGCTGCCGGCCAGATAATCGCCACTTTTGACAATAATCCGTATATAAGCGCCATCATAACTGTTCCTGACAATACGTTTGCAAATAAACGCAATGACAGGGAAATCGGTACCGCAATTTCACTGATCAGGTTAATTGGAAACCAGATTGGAAGCCACGGTGGTAATGGCGAGCACATGTCTGTCCAGATTTTTTTTGGATTCTGATACTTAAACTGACAAAAATGTATCAGCGTGAATGTAATCAGACCCAGCGCAAGCGTAGTACCGTAATCCGCTGTCGGCGGTCTCAGGCCAAACAAACCGGATATATTGCTCATCAGAATGAATATAAAGATCGTACTGATATAGTTAACGAACTTTGGTGCATTCTTTCCCATTGTCCCCTCAACAACACCATCCAGTGAACTTACAATCAGCTCCAGTATATTTTGGAATGTATCCGGTATCTCTGTTGCATGACTCATTTTAATATTCGCTACGAGCGCAAACCCTATCAGAAACAGCATGACAATCAGAATACACACATGAGATGTCGTAATCCAGACTTCATGACCAAACAGGTTATAAGAAAACAGCCCGTGTATCATAAAATCAATATTGTCGGCACTGGATGACATTACGATTGCATTTGTCACATTTTCACCTCCCTTTCCATTGTGTTAGTTTCGTCCGAAGACCCACCACCTTTTCCTGTTACTTTTATAAGCACTTTGTGCAATGCCGGCTGTAAATAAGCCGATATCTTTAAACCCATCACACCGATAAAAAGTGTAATCAGGTTACCAAGATCAAAATACATCGTAACTGTAAATACAATCACGACTGCTGCATACCGCAAAATTCCCTTTGCGATAATCCTGACTCTTGCCTTCTCTGGATCCACAGCATCTATGCTTTCAGCGATAATGAGCGCAATATGATACGCCATCGCCATTGCTGTCACAATACCGATCCACAAACCACTGCTGTAACGCAGCTTATCTTCTGCAAACCAGACACCTGCCGCCTGTATCACAACTCCATAAACAAATATTCCAAGCAGCAATTCAGGAAGCGCTTCATTTAAACGTCTGAACATTTCCGCCTGTTTCCTTTCTTTGCGAATATCGTGTTAAATATGATATTTCAAATTTCGTATTTCAAAATATCTTACTTTAAAATTTTGAATTTCTTAATATTTTATTTCAAAATATCTTGTTTTAAATTTTGCATTTCAAAATATTTTATTTCATAATATCTT
>CANTHI010000159.1 GCA_947653505.1 uncultured Eubacterium sp. | reverse complement strand
TTTGGAAAGCTCGTATTCTTCTTTTACCATTAATAGTATTTCTTCCCATTTTTCCTCAACTATCATATCATTTCTCCGTTATATTTATACATTAAAAAAGCAGATAAAAGCCACACTTTATATCATAAACCAAAATTGTGGATTTAGCAATGAAATCTTCAGACAAAAAAGTGAGTCTGAAGTGGATAATATGTCTAAAATAGAAAAATAAGGATCGGCTGAACTTTGTGTATAACTGCCTTATTCACAGAATCTGAACTGCTTTTTGGCGTATTCCGGTGAGTTATCCACAACATCATACGTGCCTGAAGGCCTTGAAAATCCACAATTTTTTTAAAAATGGCAAAATTTCTGTGGATAAGTATGTGCATAAGTTTTTGTTGATAACGGGATTGTGGATAACTTTTTTGTGGAACCTGAAGAAGCCAGACGATTCAATTCTGTATCAAAAAAATTGTAACAGTTTAAGTAAGAGCTGACTGAACTGGTACAAAAAATTCATAAAAAAATTATAAAATGAAGAGGTTTTTCTTGACTTGCGCATCTTTTTTGATATAATTGTAATGGTATTTTTTCATAAATAAGAATTTATATCAAAAAAGATGCCTGATAGAGGACTAATAGAGGAGGTGCGTGTAATATGAAGATGACATATCAGCCGAACAAAAGACATAGATCAAAGGTGCATGGTTTCAGAAAAAGAATGAGTACAGCAGGCGGAAGAAAGGTATTGGCTGCAAGAAGATTAAAAGGAAGAAAGAAGTTATCAGCATAGGCCACATCTTTTGTGGTCTTTCTTCTTATATTTTTACAGAAAAACGGTTATTTTTAAAAATAGTCTGATATGAAAAAATTCCGTAGAAATAGCCGTTTGTTCCGGTATAAAGTGCAGTCTGCGATAGGAAGGAATCATGAAATTTTCTGAATCGTTAAAAAAAAATTCTGATTTTCAAAAGGTATACAGACAGGGAAAATCTTATGCAAACCGTTATTTTGTGATGTATATTCTGGAAAATGAGACGGATGGCAACAGGGTTGGAATATCAGTCAGCAAAAAGGTTGGCAACAGTGTAGTCAGGCATCGTCTGAAGCGTCTGCTCAGAGAGGCTTACCGGCTACAGGAAGATCGGTTTTATAGTGGTTTCGATATAGTAGTTATTGCGAGAATGTCAGCAAAAAAGATTTCCTATCTGGAAACAGAGAGTGCGTTGCTGCATCTTGGAAATCTTCATGATATTTTAAAATTTGAAAATAAAGAAGATGAATGAAATTGAAAAAAATAATGATTTTATGTATTAAATTATATCAAAGGTATGTATCGCCGATGAAAACCGTGAAATGTCCGTATATTCCAACGTGTTCCAATTATGCGCTGGAGGCTGTTTCAAAATATGGTGCGGTGAAGGGTGGACTTCTGGCAGGATGGAGGATTCTGCGCTGCAATCCTTTTTCAAAAGGTGGATACGATCCTGTACCATAAGGAGGTAGTTAATTGACAACGATCATACTGACACAGTATTCCGGTTCGATTTTAGGTCCGATTGCAAGAGTTCTGGGCTGGATTATGAACGGAATCTATGTGTTTCTGGCAAATGTGTTCGGAATCGAGAACATAGGTATTACAATTATTGTACTGACGATCCTGATCTATATGTGCATGCTGCCGCTTACGATTAAACAGCAGAAATTTTCAAAGCTTCAGCAAAAGATGCAGCCTGAGATCAAAGCCATTCAGGAGAAGTATAAGGGAAAGAGAGATCAGGAGTCCCAGATGGCGATGAATGAAGAGACTCAGGCGTTATATGCCAGGTATGGAATATCTCCAACCGGGACATGCCTGCCGCTTTTGCTTCAGATGCCTGTATTTTTTGCGTTATATCGTGTGATTTATAATGTACCTGCTTATGTATCCAGTGTAAAATCAGCATTTGACGGTATCGTAGATGGAATTATCCATACAGCCGGGTTTCAGGGAATTATGGAAAAATTTCTGGAGAGCCTGAACCTGACCAATCAGATTCGTGCAGATTTTAATCATACAGATTTATCGGTTGTGAAAAATTTTATCGTGGATTCGATTTATAAAATGCCGACAACAGGATGGGATTCCTTAAGAGATGCTTTTCCATCTCTGCAGGATGTTATCCAATCCACGGAAGTGCAGTTAAACCATATGAATACGTTTCTGGGATTAAATATTTCAGACTCTCCGGTTGCGATTATTTCGAGCAGTTTTAAAGAAAAGTCTTATTTGTTTGTCTTGCTGGCTTTTCTGATACCTCTCATTTCGTATGCGTCACAGATGTTAAATATTAAACTGATGCCGCAGGCAGAGACCGATCCGGATAATCCGATGGCCAGACAGATGAAGATGATGAATTATACGATGCCTTTGATTTCTGTCGGAATTACGTTTACAGTACCAGTCGGTCTGGGTATTTACTGGATTTTTAGTTCTTTAACACGAGGGATTCAGCAGTATTTTGTAAATAAACATATCCAGAATCTGGATCTGGATGAAGTCATTGCTAAAAATGTAGAGAAGCGGAAGAAAAAACTGGAGAAAATGGGGATCAGCGAAAATCAGATTCGCAGTGCAGCAAAAATAAGTACAAAAAATAATGCGCAGCTTTCTACAACAATGTCCAAGGCAGAAAGAGATTCAAAAATTGAAAAAGCATATGCATATAGAAAAACAGCCAATCCGAACAGTCTGACAGCGAAAGCAAATCTTGTGAAGGAATTTAATGAAAGGAATAATAAATAAAGGGGAGATTTTTGTGATGGAGTTTATTGAGGTAAGTGCAAAAACAGTCAATGATGCGATTACGGATGCTTTAGTTCGGCTTGGGGTAACGAGCGATCAGCTGGAATATGAAGTCATTAGTGAGGGGAGTACAGGATTTTTAGGATTTGGCAGCAAGCCGGCAGTGATAAAGGCGCGCAGGAAGTATTCACCTGAAGAAAGTGTCAGAGATTTTTTAACCCAGGTGTTTGAAGCGATGAAGCTGAATGTGGAGATTATTTCCAGCTATAACGAAGAGAACGGACAGATTGATGTAGAGTTCAAGGGCGATGAAATGGGTGTTCTGATTGGAAAAAGAGGACAGACACTGGACTCTTTGCAGTATCTGACAAATCTTGCTGTAAATAAACAGACGGATCATTATGTGAAAGTCAAGCTGGATACTGAAGATTATCGCAAGAGGAGAAAAGAGACATTAGAAAATCTTGCAAAGAATATTTCATATAAAGTAAAGAGAACAAAACGGCCGGTAGCTTTAGAGCCGATGAATCCTTATGAGAGAAGAGTTATTCACTCTGCTCTTCAGAATGACCGGTTTGTGTCTACCCATAGCGAAGGAGAAGAGCCTTACCGTCATGTAGTTGTGACTTTAAAAAGAAATTAAGATCTGAGACAGATAAAGACATATAAGTAGTATCGATCAGGACAATTGAGACTGTGTTCAAGCTGGTTTGAACACAGTTTTTTTAAATGGAATTGCGGGTAAAGGAACGATGGGAAAGGTATTTTATGAAAGTATGATATAATAGAAGTATGATATAGTAGAAGTATTTGAGATAGAATGGAGAAAGCTTATGGATACAGATACGATCGCATCTGTTGCTACGGCAATAGCTGCTTCTGGTATTGGAATTATACGAATGAGTGGAGATGAAGCAGTTGAGATTGCGGACAGGGTATTTCGTGGAAAAAATGGAAAGTCTCTGAAGGATTATCCTTCTCATACAATCCATTATGGATACATGATGGACGAAGGTGAAGTTATAGATGAAGTGCTTGTGATGTTAATGAAAGCTCCAAACAGCTATACAAGAGAAGACACGGTAGAGATAGATTGTCATGGCGGTGTGCTGGTTATGCAAAAAATTCTGGAAACTGTAATCAGACATGGAGCAAGACCCGCGGAACCTGGAGAGTTTACAAAGCGAGCTTTTTTAAATGGCAGAATCGATCTGACACAGGCAGAGTCTGTGATTGATATTATTAATTCTAAAAATGATTTTGCACTAAAAAGCTCTGTCAGACAGCTGCGAGGAGCAGTATTAAATAAAATACGTGAACTTCGGAAAAAGATTATTCATGAGACAGCATTTATTGAATCTGCGGTAGATGATCCGGAACATTATTCACTGGATGGGTATCCGGAACGGTTACAGGAAGTAGTTCTGGATCTGAAGAATGAGATACAGTATCTGATCAATACGGCGGATCAGGGAAGGGTCATGAAAGAAGGCATTCATACAGTTATTGCAGGAAAGCCCAATGTGGGAAAATCATCTTTGCTGAATCTGCTCGCAGGCTCCGACCGGGCAATTGTTACTGATATTGCCGGAACAACAAGGGATGTATTAGAAGAGCAGGTTACTTTAAACGGGATTATGCTAAACGTGACCGATACAGCAGGGATACATGAAACTGAAGACAGGATTGAACAAATCGGTGTGGATAAAGCAAAAGAATATCTGGAAAAGGCAGACCTGGTACTGTATGTAGTAGACAGTTCACAGGAAATTACAAAAGAGGATTGTGATATTGCCAGAATGATTCAAAATAAAAATGTGATCATATTATTAAATAAGTCAGATTTAGAGCAGAGAGTAGAAAAGGAATCGTTAAAAAAATTAATGAACATATCTGATCATGTCGTTCAGATTTCTGCCAAAGAAGGGGAAGGGATGAAAGAGCTGTCAGAGCTAATCCAAAAGATCTTTTTTAGTGGAAGCATCATGTGTGATGAGTCATTGGTTATTACGAATGTAAGACATAAGAACGCATTGATACAGACACTTCAGAGTCTGCAACTGGTGCTGGAGAGTATTCAGAATCAGATGCCTGAGGATTTTTATTCGATTGATTTAATGAATGCATATCAGTCATTGGGTACAATTATAGGAGAATCTGTAGAAGATGATTTAGCAGATGAGATTTTTTCAAAATTCTGTATGGGAAAATGATATGGAGGATGTAGTATGCAATGTCAGAAAAATACATTTGAAGAAGTGTATGACGTAGTAGTAGTCGGAGCCGGACATGCCGGTTGTGAAGCAGCACTGGCCTGTGCGAGACTTGGATTGGAAACGATTATTTTTACAGTCAGTGTTGACAGTATTGCACTGATGCCTTGTAATCCAAATATCGGAGGGAGCTCCAAAGGTCATCTTGTAAGGGAGATTGACGCGCTCGGTGGACAGATGGGCATTACGATAGATCATACTTTTATACAGTCAAAAATGCTAAACCGTTCGAAAGGGCCAGCAGTACATTCCCTTCGCGCACAGGCTGACAAAGCAGATTATAGTATGGAGATGAGAAGAACTCTTCAGAGTACCGATCATCTGACAATCAGGCAGGCTGAGGTTTCTGAAATTATAACAGAAACATGGAAGGATAAAAGAGATTTGGATTCCGGGATATCTTCAAAAGATTCCGATGGCGAAAAAAATCATATTGAGATAAAAGAAGACCAGAACTATCTTGTGGGAGAAGATGTTCAAAAAAAAATAAATCATAATTTAGAAATTAGGAAAATTGTAGGAGTGAAGACTGTTTCCGGCGCAACATATATTTGTAAGGCTGTTATTCTGTGTACAGGTACTTATCTGCGTGCACGATGTCTGACTGGAGAAATGATCTCACATACAGGACCAAATGGCTTGATGGCGGCAAATCACCTTACCGCATCACTAAAGGAACATGGAGTTGAAATGTTCCGCTTTAAAACAGGTACACCGGCAAGAATTGACAGGCGGTCGATTGATTTTTCCAAAATGCAGGAGCAGAAAGGAGATGAGCATGTCGTTCCGTTTTCTTTTACAACAGATCCGCAAAAGGTACAGATTGATCAGGTATCCTGCTGGCTGACTTATACAAATGAGCAGACACATGGGATTATCCGTGAAAATCTGAATCGTTCTCCATTGTATGCAGGAGTTATTGAAGGAACCGGACCACGTTATTGTCCATCGATTGAGGATAAAGTTGTTAAATTTCCAGATAAGAACAGGCATCAGTTGTTTATTGAACCAGAAGGAATACACACCAATGAAATGTATGTAGGAGGGATGTCCAGTTCGCTGCCTGAAGATGTACAGTATGCCATGTACCGGACGGTGCCAGGATTGGAAAATGCGAAGATCGTACGTTGTGCTTATGCGATAGAATATGACTGCATCAATCCAAACCAGTTATATCCATCATTAGAATTTAAAAAAATACGTGGGCTTTTCAGTGGAGGCCAGTTTAATGGAAGTTCCGGATATGAAGAAGCAGCAGCGCAGGGACTGATTGCAGGCATCAATGCGGCGATGGAGATATTTGGCAGGGAGCCATTGATTCTGGACCGCTCGGAATCTTATATCGGAGTATTAATTGATGATCTTGTTACAAAAGAGAATCATGAGCCTTATCGTATGATGACTTCCAGGGCCGAATACCGTCTGCTGCTCCGACAGGATAATGCAGATTTACGCCTTACCAGAAAAGGATATCAGGCTGGATTGATTTCAAAAGAGCGTTATGAAAGAGTCGTAGAGAAAGAAAAAATGATACAGGATGAGGTAAAACGTGTTTCTCATGTGACTGTAGGTGCAAACCAGAAAACACAAAAGCTTTTGGAAAAATATCAAAGTGTTCCTTTAAATACGGGCGCAACCTTAGAAGAACTGATACGGAGACCAGAATTAAATTATGATTTATTATCAGAACTGGATCCGGAACGGCCAGATCTGCCCGGGGATGTTGCAGAGCAGGTAAATATCAACGTAAAATATGATGGATATATCAAAAGGCAGATGAAGCAGGTAGAAAGCTTTAAGAAACTGGAGAATAAAAGACTGGAGAAGAATTTTGATTATAATCAGATCAGCGGACTTCGTATTGAAGCGAAGCAGAAGCTGAACCTGTATCAGCCGGTATCAATTGGACAGGCATCGAGAATCTCCGGAGTATCTCCTGCAGATATTTCAGTATTACTTGTATATCTGGAGCAATATTATCATAAAAAACGAAAAGAGGATTGATGATGCGATATTCTTTCGAACAGTTTGAGCAGAAATTGTCGCAGATGAATCTTACTGTGACAGATGAGATGAAAGAACAATTTTCCATTTATTATGAGCTGCTATGTGAATGGAATAAAGTGATGAACCTTACAACGATTATAGAATTTGATGAAGTGGTAGAAAAGCACTTTCTGGATAGTCTTGCGTTAGCTGCCTATCTGGATATTCATCCCGACTGGAAACTGATTGATGTCGGAACTGGTGCAGGCTTTCCGGGAATCCCTTTGAAGATCATGTTTCCGAAGCTGAATGTATTGCTTGCAGATTCTTTAAACAAAAGAGTCCGGTTTTTAGAAGAAGTGATTGGACGTTTACGGCTGTCAGATATTTGTGCAGTTCATGGCAGGGCAGAAGATCTTGCACATAAAACGGAATATCGTGAACAGTTTGATCTATGTGTATCACGGGCAGTCGCGCATCTGTCCAGTCTGAGCGAATACTGTCTGCCATTTATAAAAAGGGGAGGCGTATTTGCTGCATATAAATCTGCGGATATAGCGGAAGAAGTGGAGCAGTCTCAAAAAGCGATACAAATTCTTGGTGGGAAGTTAGACAGGGTAGAACAGTTTCAGCTGCCTGATACAGAATATCAAAGATCTTTTGTATTGATGAATAAGATAAAGTATACTGCAAAGAAATATCCAAGAAAGGCAGGCACACCGGTAAAGTGTCCATTGTAAGTGTACTGGTCTTATTGGCTATCCTTTGTACGTTTGTGCAGCCTGCCATCCCTCATGCTTTTGAGACATACTGTGTGTAAGTATTTTATATACTGTATACGAATATTAAGTATAAATTATATTTAATATTTTCTGTTTTTATATAATGCTTTAGAAAGACAGCTGGGAGAGAGTCTCTCTCCCAGCGTACGGTTAGCCAATATGTAACTTGCTGTATTTTTTATTAAAATTTAATTCCAAGATATCTGCAGGTCCGTTTTTTATAAATTATATATTCATC
>CANTHI010000158.1 GCA_947653505.1 uncultured Eubacterium sp. | reverse complement strand
CCAAGTAACCATAACCGGCCTGGATCTCATCAATGGACTTGGACAGCTGGATAAACGGCTGCGCCATCCTGGAAGACAGAATGACTGCCAGCACAATACAGATGATCCCTGCCGTCAGCAGGACAATAAAGCCAATCTGCGTCAGATATGCGATATGCGTCTGCGTCGAATCCGTAGACACACTGACGAGCATTACGCCTGTTACTTCATCCATCAGCGGCTGGCGCACCGGCACAGCGATCTCAATAAATCCATTTACCGAGTCGTGCTTGGTCACATCCTGTCCCTGCATACACTTTACGACCGCTTCGGATATAATAATCTTGTCGCTGTCAATCGCAAACGTATCTTTCTGAATCCGGAACGCACGGTCAATGACCAGGATTCTCCCATCATAAATATTTGTCAGCTGCTCAAACTCTTTATTCAGAATCTCATTTGCCGTGTCCTCCAGATATCCATAGGAGGAAATCTGGTCTGCCAGTATTTTGGACTGGGATAAAATATCTACCGTGCGGACATGAATCGCACGTTTTTCATAACCCCTGATTACAAAAAACTGCATCACAACCATCGGTACAATCCCAAACAGCAGCAGCACAAGCAGCAGCCGGAATTTCAGACTCTTTAGATAAACAAGAATTTTCTTTTTTCTATTCATCATGACCCCATTCAACTACAGTATTTCTTTTTAAACCTGCTTTTTCAGCCATGATAATAATATCCGACTCCCCATTTTGTATGCACATATTTCGGCTCACTCGGATTTTTCTCAATCTTTTCCCGCATCCGTCTGACATGTACGTCCACTGTCCTGACATCTCCCGGATAATCCGCGCCCCATACAAGATTTAACAGCTTTTCACGCCCGTAGACCTTATTCGGATTGCGTACCAAAAGCTCTAACAGCTCAAATTCCTTCCCTGTCAGGTTTACTTCCCTGTCATTGATAAAAAGTCTTCTGCTTTCGCAGTCCAGCCTCAGATCACCGTCTTCAATCATATGCGCCCGTTCTTCCACGACCTTCTTCTTACTGGTCCTGCGCATAATCGCCTTGATTCTCGCCTTTACCTCCAGAATATTAAACGGCTTTGTAATATAATCATCCGCGCCATATTCAAGCCCCAGTATCTTATCCATATCATCCCCTTTGGCCGTCAGCATGACAATCGGTACATCGGAAAACTCCCTGACGCGCTGGCATACCTCCATGCCATCGATCTTGGGCAGCATCAGATCCAGCAGAATCATGTCGTACACACCGGCATTCGCCTTCTGCAGCGCCTCTTCGCCGTCATAGGCACAGTCTACTTCCATGCCATCCTGTTCCAGACTGAACCGGATTCCTTTTACTATCAGCTTTTCATCGTCAACAACCAGAACCTTTTTTGCCATGCTAACCTCCATCGCTATTGTATCACTGCTATTTTATCCTGAATCCTCGCATACACGCCTTCTCCGATCCCGCTCACATTCATAATCTCTTCCGGAGACGAAAATCCGCCGCTGCTCTCACGGTAAGCAATAATACTGGCAGCCTTTGCCTCGCCAATCCCGCTTAACGTCATAAGCTCCTCCTTCGTAGCAGTATTCAGGTCAATCCGGCCATCCGCAGGCGCTTTCCCGGACACATTCCCATCCGGATGGTCCTGCGGCTTTCCGGTTTCCCCTGCATCCCTGCCAGCCTGCTGTGCCTGCCCGTACTGATCCTGGTACTCTTTTTTTGTCAGCACCTCGATCATCTGACCATCTGCGATCTGCTCCGCCTGATTCAGATCTTTCGCGTAAGCATTTTTTTGCAGACCGCCCGCCATTGCCAGGGCTTCATACACACGGCTGCCCTGCGGCAGCTCAAAAACACCCGGATGCTTTACGGCGCCGCAGACATAGACAAAACACATCTGCCCGTCTCTGTCTGCATCCGCATTCCCAGCCGGCTCATTTTCATTTCCGGATTCCTGTGCGTCTGTACCAGATTCCTGCGCATGCATACCTTCCTGCGTTTCAGCCTGAAGATACATCTGCGTAGAGCCTTTTCCTGCACATCCACAAAAAACTGCTGCTGTGAGGATCAAAAACATATATGCTGTATTGTTTCTTTTTTTATCTGTTTTTTTGCCTGATTTTATGTTTAATTTATTCATATGCATTCTCCTTTTCCTTTATCCCGAAACCTGATCCGATATGGAAAAGAAGTTCCTCAATGCCTATCGTTACTATTTTAACGAAAAATTATAGGTATTTCAATAGAATTTTGAAATCTTCAGAAATAATTCAGAAAAAAATGTGACCGTTCAGAGAAGGTGTTATATTTTAGATATCATTGGCTATGCGGACGCCGGATGAGGAAACCGGAACAATGAAACAGGACCGGTTCCCTCATCCAGTGTATGTATTATTTACTGATCCAGCACACACTTCAGCTTTCTCACCATCTCATCCACATCTTCCTGCGTAATAACAAGCGGCGGCAGCAGTCTTATGACATCCGCACCAGCTGTAATGACAATCAGTCCGGCGTCCAGTGCCTTTGCTGCGATATCCGTAGAATTTTTTTCCGTGACAATGCCCTGCATCAGACCCATCCCGCGCCTTTCTTTCAGAAAATCATATTCCTCCACCAGTTCATCCAGTTTTTTCTCCAGATAACCGGATACCTTTTGGACGTTTTCCAGAAGGTGCAGCTTTTCATATAAATCGAATACTTTGCTTACCGCTGCCGTCACAAACGGATTGCCGCCGTAAGTCGTACCATGATCTCCTGGTGCCAGTGATTTTTGTGCCACCCGCTCTGTCAAAAGAAATGCACCGACCGGAACGCCGCAGCCAAGCGCTTTGGCAGCTGTCATGATATCTGGTTTTACGTTATAGTGCTGCCATGCGAACATTGCTCCGGTCCGTCCCATGCCACACTGGATCTCATCTAAGATCAGCAGGATATCATGTGCATCACACAGAGCGCGCACTCCTTCCAGAAATTCCTGGCTGACCGGATGAATGCCGCTTTCTCCCTGTATGGTTTCCAGAATAACCGCACAGGTCTTTTCTGTAATCTGCGCTTTTACACTTTCCAGATCGTTGAGATCTGCAAACCGCACCCCGCCCATCAGTGGCTCAAACGGTTCCTGATAGTGCGCATTTCCCGTTACAGACAACGCGCCGATGCTTCTTCCGTGAAAAGAATGGTGCATCGCAATGATCTCATGTCCTGCATGCCCATCCCTGGTATAAGCATATTTTTTAGCCGCCTTAATCGCTCCTTCCACAGCCTCCGCGCCGCTGTTCGTAAAGAAAATACGGTCCATTCCGGATGCCTTAAGTACTTTTTGGGCAGCTTCTGGTGTTGGTACATTATAATACAGATTGGACGTATGCAGCAGTCTGTCAATCTGTGCTTTGAGCGCCTCGTTATATTCTTTCTGATGATATCCAAGCGCCATAACACCTATGCCGGATGCAAAATCCAGATATTTTTTTCCTTCCGTATCATACAGATACACACCGTCTCCATGCTCAAATACAACCGGAAAGCGGTTATATGTATGCAGAATCACCTGTTCTGCGCAAGCCCTGTATTCCATCTCATTCATGATGTTTTCTTATCCCCTTTTCCTATCCTCATTTTCTAAATCATTTCATCCTGATAAAACTTTTTCTCACCATCGCCTAAAATGGCTGTTCCGATCCCTTCGTTTGTAAAGATTTCCAGCAGCAGGCAGTGTGGGATTCTGCCGTCTAAAATATGCACCCGTGACACTCCGTGATCGATCGCGTCAATGCAGTTATGCAGCTTTGGCAGCATGCCGCCGCCGATAAATCCGCTTCCGATTAATTTCTTTGCTTCCGCGACCGGCAGCTCGGAGATCAGGGTGGACGGATCCTGCGGATCTTTATACACACCTTCAATATCCGTTAAAAATGCCAGCTTTTCCGCAGATACCGCTCTGGCGATCGCACAGGCCGCATCATCCGCATTGATATTGTAAGTATGGTATGCATCATCCAGTCCGACCGGAGCCACAATCGGCAGAAAGTCTTTTTCCAGCAGATCGAATAAGATCTTTGGGTTGACTTCTTTTACATCGCCGACAAAGCCAATATCCTCCCCGTCCGCATATTTTTTTTCTACTTTCAACATCCCGCCATCTTTGCCGCTGATGCCGACCGCCAGTACACCCAGCTGTTCGACGAGCTGTACGAGAGATTTATTTACTTTTCCAAGCACCATTTCGGCAATCTCCATTGTCGGCTCATCGGTCACACGCAGCCCTTTGATAAACTTTGGCTCCATGCCGGACTTTTCCACCCAGCGGCTGATTTCCTTACCGCCGCCATGTACGATGATTGGCTTAAATCCAACGAGTTTGAGCAGGGTAACATCTTCGATTACGCTGCGTTTTAATTCTTCATCCACCATCGCACTGCCGCCATATTTTACGACAATGATCTTGCGGTTAAACCGCTGGATATATGGCAGCGCTTCTATAAGAACAGACGCTTTTTTTAACAGTTCGTTCATGGATCTTTCTTCCATATTTCTTTCCTTCTTTCTTTGCACGTTTATGATGAAATATCTTTGTCTGTCTGCTGATTTAAACTGCGTTTTATTTCTTTGCACGTTCATGACAAAATATCTTTGTCTGTCTGCTGATTTAAACTGCGTTTTTTTCTTTGCACGTTCATGACAAAATATCTTTGTCCGTCTACTGATTAAACTGCGTTATATTTGCATCATTTAACGTAAAATCATAATAATTCAGATCTTCCCGGAATGTCCATCCGACGCTTTTCCAGAAATGATTGCCGACCGTATTCTGTTTAAATGCAATGAGGGATACTTTATTGATCTGCTCTTTTTGCAGCGCCTTCATTGCAAATACCGCCATTGCTTTTCCAATTCCTTTTTTCCGGAAATCCTCATGCACACACACATGATAAAAACAGCCCCGTCTGCCATCATGGCCGCACAAAATCGCTCCGACAATCCGCCCGTTTTCTTCTGCCACAACGCTTGTGGATGGATTGCGCCGGATAAAGCGGCCAACTCCCTCCTGTGAATCATCAATCGAACGGATCCCAAACCCACGGATGGTCATCCACAACGCATGTACCGCATTATAATCTTCGATACGCATTTCCCGAATCTGTATCTGTAGCTGATCCTCCTTTAAAGCTGAAGCTTTCCGCAGTGACTGCTGTGCCTCCGGAAGTGGAGGCTGTTCTTCCAGAAGCGGCTGCTGCTCCTCCTGTATAGCTTTCCAAAGCGGCTGCTGTTCCTCCTGTATAGCTTTCCAAAGCGGCTGCTGTTCCTCCTGTGAAGTCTGCTCCTGCATGATCTGTTTCCCGGCTGTTTTTTTCTGCTCCATGTTTTTCCCCTTACTGTATATGCAATACGATCCGCTTTCTAAAATACCAGATACTGGTTACGGAAACAGCGGAATCATCCCAAGACCTTCCGTCTCCGGCAGTCCGAACATCAGATTCATATTCTGTACGGCCTGTCCTGCTGCCCCTTTCACCAGATTATCAAGCGCTCCCAGCATAACGATCCGCCCGGTACGCGCATCTGCCCGAAAACCGATATCGACATAATTGCTGCCTTCCACCCACCGGGTCTCCGGAAATACATCCGGCTCCAGCACGCGGATAAACGCCTCTTTTTCATAATATTTACAATAAACCGCCCGGATTTCTTCCTCCGAAGGAAGGCTTCCGTCCGGTTTTCTGACCAAATCCGCGTATTCTGTCGCCAGTATCCCGCGGTTCATCGGTACCAGATGCGGCGTAAAGTTAATCGTAACCGGATGGCCGGCCGCATAACCCAGCTGTTCCTCAATCTCCGGCGTATGCCTGTGGGATGCAATTCCGTAAGCTTTCATATTTTCATTTACTTCGCAAAACAGGTTGCCGGTCTTTGCCCCCCTGCCCGCACCGGAAGTACCGCTTTTGGCATCCACAATCAGCGTATCCGTATCAATCAGCCCTTCTTTTACGAGCGGATACGCCGTCAGAATCGAGCAGGTCGTATAACAGCCCGGATTTGCCACAAGCCTCGCCTGCTTTACCTGTTCCCGGTTCAGTTCGCACAGTCCATATACTGCCTCCTGTATAAACTGTGGGGACTGGTGTCTGATCTGGTACCATTGCTCATAAACGTCCACGTCCTTTAGCCGGTAATCCGCACTCAGATCTATAAATTTCGTCTGCTTTAAATATTCCTCTTTCATAACGGATGCCAGATATCCCTGCGGCGTCGCGGTAAATACCACGTCCACCTGCCCGGCCAGCTTTCCGATGTTATCATCCAGACAGCTTCCTTCTACCAGCTGAAACATATTCTGATACACAGATGCATATTTTTTATCCAGATAGCTTCTGGAACCAAGCCAGCAGATCTCCACTTCTTTATGTCCACTCAGAATCCGCACCAGCTCTGCACCGGCATAACCAGTCGCCCCTATGATGCCTGCTTTTATCATACCTATCCACCTCTTTATTTTCTATAATTACAGGAACTGTATCCTGTGAAACAAATCTATACTAATATAAATACCGTAAAAGCACAAGCATTTTCTGCACTTTTTCTGTCTTTTGTGAATAATTATGCATAATTGCATCTTTTATGCATAATTATCCGGTGCTTTTATGCATCTGTAAGAATTTATGCATTTATGATGTATTTACGATGCATCTGCAATGTATTTGCTTACAGTTCTTTATCCGGTGCACCTTTTCCAGATATGTTCCCGCAGCTTTTTCATCTGCCGCACAGCAGATATTTTTGTGCGGTTTTCCTTATTCCATATGCATATTTATTTTCTTTTTTGCATAAATTATCACTTGCGTTTCCGTGTCAGGTGTTGTATATTAATAAACGTATCTCACAAAGGATTTTCCGAAAAATGATCAGCAAAAAACAGTTTTGCAGAAAGGATTTGTTTAACATGAAAGAAAAAGTTGTTTTAGCCTATTCCGGCGGACTGGATACCACAGCCATCATTCCGTGGCTGAAAGAAAACTATGATTATGAAGTCATCTGCTGCTGCGTGGACTGCGGGCAGGAAAGCGAGCTGGACGGACTGGAGGAACGCGCAAAATTATCAGGCGCCGCAAAATTATACATCGAGGATATTACCGATGAGTTTTGTGACGAGTACATTATCCCATGCGTACAGGCAGGCGCGGTTTATGAAAACAAATATCTGCTCGGCACATCTATGGCACGTCCGGGCATCGCGAAAAAACTGGTTGAAATCGCAAGAAAAGAAGGCGCCAGCGCCATCTGCCACGGAGCTACCGGAAAAGGCAATGACCAGATCCGTTTTGAGCTGACGATCAAAGCGCTCGCTCCGGACCTTAAAATCATCGCTGCATGGCGCGACGACAAATGGACAATGGATTCCCGCGAATCCGAGATTGAATACTGCAAAGCGCACGGCATTGACCTTCCGTTTTCTGCAGACAACAGCTACAGCCGCGACCGCAATCTGTGGCACATCAGCCACGAAGGACTGGAGCTTGAAGATCCTGCCAGCGAACCGGATTACGACCATCTGTTAGTGCTTGGCGTAACACCGCAAAAAGCGCCGGAGGAAGGCGAAACTGTAACCATGACATTTGAAGCAGGCGTTCCAAAATCCATCAACGGAACACAGATGAAAGTGTCCGATATTATCCGTGAGCTGAACCGCCTTGGCGGAAAGCACGGCATCGGTATCGTAGATATCGTGGAAAACCGTGTCGTTGGTATGAAGAGCCGCGGCGTTTACGAGACTCCTGGCGGAACGATCCTGATGGAAGCTCAAAAGCAGCTGGAAGAGCTCGTGCTTGACCGTGCAACGATGGACGTCAAAAAAGACATGGGCAACAAAATGGCCCAGATTGTATACGAAGGAAAATGGTTCACACCTCTGCGGGAAGCTGTACAGGCATTTGTAACATCTACCCAGAAGTATGTGACCGGTGAAGTTAAATTTAAACTTTACAAAGGGAATATTATAAAAGCTGGAACGACTTCCCCTTATTCCCTCTACAGTGAATCTCTGGGCAAAAGATTCAAGGGGTGCAAAGTCTA
>CANTHI010000157.1 GCA_947653505.1 uncultured Eubacterium sp. | reverse complement strand
GCCAGAAGCGAACCAGGTGTCGCGCCCGTCCGGTACCACAGCCTGGATGCAGAATACTTAGGGCTTCTTACATTCTGGAGCGGTCACAGCAGACGGGGCAAATTTCCTCTCCCAGCGTCCGCGCAGCCAATATGTAACATTATTATGTAAATTGTTTTGCATTTCCGCTTAAGTTCGCGCCTATGGTGCCATGCCCGTCCGGTACCACAGCCTGGATGCAGAATACTTAGAGATTCTTACATTCTGGAAACCGGAACAATGAAACAGTGCCGGTTCCCTCATCCAGCGTCCGGGAGGCCAAGATATGCTATTCTGGTTTATCAAGGTCAGGATTGTTTCGGTTCTGATACTTTTCGTTCTGATTCTGAAACAGGATTGATAAAATCTGGGTGTATGATATAAAATATCTGATATTTAGAAATTGTTCCTTAGGAACTGTTCCTTAGAATCCTGATCAGATGGAAAGGAAAATGGATATGAATATTTTAAGTGCCACAGATGTAAGAAAATACTATGGGAAGGAGCCTGTTTTAGTGAAGGCTCTGGACGGTGTTACCCTCGAAGTGGAGGAGGGAAGCTTTACGGCGGTCGTCGGTACTTCTGGTTCCGGGAAAAGCACACTTTTGCATATGCTTGGCGGGCTGGATACGCCTACGGGCGGCAGCGTGATCGTAGACGGACAGGAATTAAGCGGGATGGAAAAAAACGAGCTTGCCATTTTCAGAAGAAGAAAGATCGGATTTATTTTTCAAAACTATAATCTGATTCCGAATCTGACGATCCATGATAATATTGTTCTTCCGGTAGAACTGGACGGCAGAACGGTAGACCGCGGATATTTCCAGACGATCGTGCGGACGCTTGGTCTGGAGGATAAGCTGGACAGGAAACCGGACGAGCTGTCTGGCGGACAGCAGCAGCGGGCTGCGATTGCAAGGGCGCTGGCAGCAAAGCCCGCCATCATACTGGCCGATGAACCGACCGGAAATCTGGACAGCCATACCAGTCAGGAAGTGATCGGCCTGCTGCAGACGACAGGCAGGGAGTTTCATCAGACGATCGTTATGATTACGCATAATGACGCGATCGCCCAGTCCGTGGACCGTGCCATCCGCATGGAAGACGGCAGGATTGTGGAAAGCAGGTGGTAAGGATGCGCATGGATCAGAACAATAACAGCAAAATCCTTTACCATATTGCAAAAAACAATCTGATGGCAAAAAAATCGTCCAGCATTATCTGCCTGTTGTCCATTTATCTTGTAACGGCCCTGATATCCGTGATTTCTCTTTTTATACAGGGACAGCAGACAGCGGAGCAGCGGCTTCTTGACCGGATGCAGCACGTCATGTATATGGATGTGACCCAACAGCAGCTCAATAGCATTGCATCCGATGAAAAAGTGGAGCTTTGCATTCCTTATAAGCCCGCAGAACAGGAATTTCAGACCAAAGGGGTGAAATACAGCTTCAGTTACATGGAAAGCTGTGCGGAAAAAATCTGTACCTATGTGCCTGCGGCAGGATTTTTACCAGAAAAATACAACGAGATTGTCGTAGATAAAGCTTTTATGGAAGCACTGGGCAGAGAGTGCCGGCCCGGAGCAGCTGTGACGCTGGATGCAGGCGGCAGCCTGGAGGAATTTGTAATCACAGGATATACAGAAACAGAAGCTGTGTCAGCATCCCATCTGATCAGGGTATCCAGGGAATTTGCGAAAAACAGTCCTTTGATGAAAGATGTGCCGGATACAGCGCTTGTCCGTCTGAAAGAGGATGTGATTGGCGGATCGGATTCTGCATTCACATCGGCTGCTTATCAGATCGCTATGGATTATGGGATTGTCCGCCAGAATGTGAATCTGAACGGTTCGTTTGAGCTGTCACTGCAGCGGGGAAATACAGGCCTTTATACAGTCTTTTTTGTTTCTTTTTTATTTTTCGCTGCCGGCAGTATTGTTATTTATAGTATTTTTTATTTTTCGGTAACTGCGCGGGTAAAACAGACCGGACAGTTTCTGACGATTGGCATGACAGAAAAACAGGTAAAAAAAATGATACACCGCGAGGGACTGCTGCTGAGTGCGGCTGCGATTCCTGCCGGTCTGCTGACAGGTGGTATTCTCATATATTTTGCGCTGCCGGACGGATGGAGCTTTGCAGATTACGGCATTACATCACTGGTGATCGCGGCGCTGGGATTTCTGGTGGTGCAGCTTTCCATCGGCAGACCGGCTTCCATTGCAGCAAAAGTATCTCCGATTGAAGCGTATAAAAATTATGCTGTTACGGGGAAACAAAAACCAAAGAAAATGGGAACACCAACAACAAAAGTCATAGAAGATATGCAGGAAACATATGGAAGGCAGCGGCGCAGGCAGCTGACTCCGCTGACACTGGCGTGGATGGAAATCAGAACGAACCGTAAAAAGCAGGGGCTTACAACCATATCACTGGCGTTTGGCGGGATTCTTTTTATGGTGGCAGCATCATGGATCGCATCCTGGGACAGGGACGCTTTTTCCAGACAGGATTTTTTTCAGGATAGTGAGTATGAAATCCGGTATTTTTATGATGTTCATGGTTCTCCGCGGACATACGGCATTACAGATTTCCAGCTCAGGGGAAATCTCAGCAGCGTGCTAAAATCCCGGATACAGAAGCTTGCGCATGTCAGAAATGTGCATACGGAAAGGTCTGCGACGGGAGTCATCTCTTATCAGGGCGCCACATTTACGCAGACATTCTGTCCGCTTTCCAAAGACGATACAGAGTATTACGGGCTTCCTGCAAAAGGAAATAACAGCTACAGGTATCTGGTGCAGCACGATGCCGTGCTGATTACAGACTGTACGTTCAGTGAACAGATCAATGGCATTACGTTCAGGCCTGGCGAAAAGCTGCAGATCAGCTATTTTGATGGGGAAGAGCACACTGTCGGATTGGAAATAGCCGCTGTTTCGGCAGATAAGGTAAAATCCCATCCATCCCGTACGACTTTTTTTATGTCGGATGCGACGATGAAAAAATTATGGGGAGAAATGAACACGGCAGAATCCTTTTCCATATCCGTAGATCAATATGAAAAATATGGAGCGCAGGCCGAGGAACAGATCCGGTCACTGCTCCGTCCGTATGACGATTTATCGTTGTGGACCCTGCGGGAGCAGAAACTGGAAGATGCTGCAATGATACCACAGCTGGAGATGCAGATCTATGGCATTGCGGTTTTTGTAATTTTGTTCGGGATATTTAATCTGGTCAACACGGTCTGCGGCAGTATCATGTCCAGAAAAAAGCAGCTGTCCATGCTGGAATCCATCGGGATGGAAGAGCGGCAGGTCCGGCATATGCTGCTGGCAGAAAGTATTTTTCTGGCTCTGCCGGATATTCTGATTACGATCACCATAGGTACGGCAGCAGGATATGGATTTATCAGTCTGATGCAGCAATCCGCAGATTATTTAAAATACCATGTTCCAGGTATCGCAATCCTGTTATACGTGGCAGGAATGACCGGTATCCCGGCGCTGATCGCTTTCATCTGCCTGAAAGTACAAAATCAGTACTCCCTTGTGGAACGAATCAGAAAAGAAGATTAAATGTATGATCATTCAATCCATGATATTCCATTCATGATAACCTGAAACTGGCCTGATTGATTATTTGAATATTGGCTATTTCAATCCAGACAGATTTGGAATACATTAAACGGGACGGGTGAAAATGAAATAGAAAAGAGGTTTTAGTATGAATTACAATCTGAAAAAACTGGTTACGGCAGCGCTGTTTGCCGCGCTTGCCTGTGTCGCTACCATGTCCATCCGCATCCCGACTCCGGGTACAAACGGGTACATCCATCCAGGCGATGCGATCGTCATCCTGTCCGGCGTTTTTCTGGGTCCGGTCTGGGGGATGCTCGCGGCAGGCATCGGTTCCGCGATGGCAGATCTGACCGGAGGATATTTCCTCTATGTTCCGGTTACGTTTGCGGTCAAGGGAGCGGTTGCCTTTCTGGCGGGAATCATATACCAGAAAGCCGGAAAGACACCAAAAAGCTGCTATTTGTCGGTGATACTTGGCGGGGCAGGAGATATCGTGCTTGTGGCAGGAGGATATTTTCTCTTTGAATCCCTGATTTACGGGGCAGGAGCCGTCGCAAGCATACCGGCAAATGTGATACAGGGAGTCAGCGGACTGGTTATCAGCGTGCTGCTGTATCCGGTTCTGCAGAAAATACCGGATATCCGCCATTCTGGAAGGCAGGGGGAACACCGGGCGCTCTAAGTATTCCGCATTCCGTCTGTGGTACCGGACAGGCGCGTCACCTAATGCCTAAAATGAGACGGATCGGGCAGAATACGAAAGGCTTCTGACATTCTTTTGAAGCCACAGCAGACAGAGCAGATGTCCACTCTGCAGGAGACGCATTTTGGACGCCCGGTGCTGATATAACACCGGGCGTCTTTTTGGTTAAAAAAGATTGTAAAATATTTCTTCTTTCAGGGGGATGCTGAAATCGTTATGGAGGGAGACGGGGATTGTGTCTGTACAGGCTTCCTGCTCCCGTTCGGTCATGTCATCAGCTGGAAGCTGGTACACGCCGCCAAGCATGTATCTTCCATCCGTAAGCATGTAGGCTTCGATGGAACGGGGCTTCACATCAACAATCCAGTATTCTTTTACCCCTGATTTTTCATACAGGTCTTTTTTATAACCCCTGTCATTTTTCGACGTACCCGGAGAAAGCACTTCCACTACCAGATCGGGCGCACCGTGGATACCGTCGTTTTTTATAATATCCTTATTGCAGATAATCATTACATCCGGGATTACGCGGTCATCATCCGTAAGGTAAACATCCGTCCCGTCAGCGAATACTTCGCAGGCTTTTCCTTTCAGGCGGGCCTGAAAAGCAGTGGCGATATGGAATGCTACCCGGTTGTGGTTCACAGATGGGCCTGACATCATATAGATTTTTCCGTGCAGCAGTTCTTCGCGGGGGTCTTCCTGGTATGCAAGGTTTGTACTCATAGTTCCCAACTCCTTCTATTTATTTTTAATATCTTAGAGGCTTTTAGAAAGTTGTTCGTTTTCTTTTGCTGAGTATAGCAGAAGTGAAATCATTCTGGTAATCAATACTATTACAGTTCTTTTTTCCTTTTTTAGATTTCTTTTTTAGATTTCTTTTTTAGATTTCTTTCTTTTTATGCGTCTTTTCGTAAAACTGACAATCTTTCCGCCGCTTTTTCTTCAGCTTCCAGCTGGCGGCGGTAATCTTCCACCTGTTCGTCTATGGACGGTTTACTTAGGTCTGTTATTGAAGATGTGCTGGTATCTGTCATCCCATCATTTGTTGACAAAGCATTGCCAACATCTTTCACAAATTCTACGATGGCGTTTTGTGTTTCCGGTTGGGAATTTACCAGCTTTTCGATAAATACGTAAACACCATGTGAAAGATTGTATTTTTTTACAAGTGCATCAAGTTCATTGCCTGGATTTGATACAAACATTTCGCCTTTTCCATTTCGCAGCCATTCTTCATTGACATTAAATTCGCGGCAGATAGATTTAAACATTAACTCTGTCAAATTTCGTTCACCATTTTCTAATTTACTAATTGCGGTTTTTCCTACGCCGAGCCTTATGCCAAATTTCTCCATCGTAAGATTTAGATTTTTTCTTAATTCTTTTATTCGCTCATTCATTCCAATCCTTCTCTTTTTTTGTTAAATATAGCATTGCAAAAGTAGTATGTCAAGGACAAAGTTGGCGAAGGGAACGAAAAACACTTGACAAAGTTGGCGATGGGAATTATTATGTTGACGAAGGGTACAAAACGACATCGATACTTCATTTCGAGACGGTCACTGACACATCAAAAAATGTAAATTTTCCACAAAAGAAGGTGGTATTTCCACACAAAATCTGTTATTCTATTACATAGGGATTCCATAATAAAGCAACCCGCTTCGCGGGAAAGTGATAAACAGGAAAGAGGAGTGTGGCGTATGAAAAAGAGATTTGTATGGGTTATGGCATCTTTATCTGTATTTGCATCCGCCTGTCTGGCAGGCTGTGGCAAAAAGCCGGCCGATGGACAACCAGCGCAGGAAGGACAGACAGATACAACTGCAGATGCACAAGGGCAGACAGAGGCGGATGCTGACAGTGGCAGTGTCAGTCTGCGTTTCTGGTGTGATGAAGAGGAACTGGATTTGTTTCAGGAGCAGATTGATCTGTTTGTGAAAGATCATAAGAGTGAAGCAGATCTTAGCGTAACATGCGAGCCGGTTGCGGCATCCGAATGTAAGGATGTCCTGCTGGGGGATGTAAACAATGGCGCGGATGTATTCTGCCTGCCGGATGACCAGTTGTTAGCGATGGTCTCGTCCGGTGTGCTGGAGGAGATTCCGAATGCGGATGCGGTCGCGGCAGCAAATCTGGAAGGAGCTGTGGAGGCAGTTACGGTCGAAGGAAAGATGTATGCCTATCCGCTTACGGCTGACAATGGATATTTTTTATATTATGACAAAGCGTATTTTTCACCGCAGGATGTAAAGACACTGGACCGGATTCTGGAAATCTGTGCGCAGAATGGTAAAAAATTTGCGATGGACTGGTCCAGCGGATGGTATCTGTATTCATTTTTTGGAAATACAGGGCTTTCTCTTGGCCTGAACGAAGACGGGCTGACGAATCATTGCGACTGGAATCAGTCAGAAGGAGAGATTACCGGACTGGATGTTGCAAATGGGATGCTTTCGATAGCCAGAAATACTGGATTTTTCAATACACCTTCTGCTGCGAAAGCGGTAAAATCCAAAAAAGCAATTGCCGCGGTCAGCGGTGTGTGGGATGTCGCTACGATGAAGCAGGCATTTGGCAATGACTATGGCGCCTGTAAGATGCCGACGTATACGTGTGCCGGCAGACAGGTGCAGATGGCGTCGTTTACCGGATACCGTCTGCTGGGCGTGAATGCTTATTCGAAGCATAAGGCGTGGGCGGACAGACTGGCGGAGTACTTATCAGGTGAGGAAAGTCAGAAGCTGCGTTTTGAACGGGCAGAGCGCGGACCTTCCAATAAAAATGCGGCAGCTTCGGATGAAATTTCCCAAAATGCGGCGATTCTGGCCGCGATCGAACAGTCGGAATTTGGCGTTTTGCAGAAAATCGGACAAAAATACTGGGCGCCGGTTACGGAGTTTGGGAATACGATGGCCGCGGGCAATCCGAGCCGGATTCCGCTGCAGGATTTGTTAGACCAGACGGTTGCAAGGATTACGGAATAGTACACCGGATAGGAGGGACGTATCAGTATGGAAAAGAAAGTAAAAAGGCATGGAAGCATTAAAGTGCGTATTATGCTGCCGGTTCTGATTCTGGGTATTGTGGCGATTGTTTCCAATATTACGGCGATGAGCAATATCCGCAAGGTGAATACAAACGCGGAACGGATCGCGGATCATTATATGACGAGCCTTACAGAACTAAGCGCGATCAAAGAACAGGTGCAGCAGTTATATAGTCTGGGACTCTCCCACGCGGTGGCGATCAGTTCCGGTACGATGATTGCCACGGTAAATACGATCAAGCAGAATGAGACAGTTCTGGCAGAGAGTCTGAAAAATTATGAGCAGTATCTGGATCCGGAGGATCTTTCCTCTTATCAGGAAATGACGGGACAGTTTGAAGAGTTAAAGCTGGCGCTGCGCCGTGTATGCGCATTTAGTGCAAATGTACAGCGGACTCTGGCAAATGAAGCGGCAAATACCGAAGTATCGCCATGCGTGGAAAAGATTTTAAATGATATTAATGTAATTGAAGATCATGCGAAGAAAGCAGCACAGGATGCCAGAACACAGCTTACGGAAGTCTATGCGGTCAGCCGGATTACAAACGGTGTTACGATTGCCATCAGTCTGCTTGCGATTTTATATGCGATTTACAGCTCCAACCGGCATGTGATGCATCCGATTGTAAAGGCAGAGCGGGAGCTGTCGGATATTATTCAGGGGATTGACCAGAAGCAGGGCGATCTGACAAGACGCGTCAGCATCCTTTCCAATGATG
>CANTHI010000156.1 GCA_947653505.1 uncultured Eubacterium sp. | reverse complement strand
GATGGAGCCGGAACGGGAAGAATAGAAGGGGAGGGACTGTCTGTGAAAAAGATCGGAGGTTTTCAGATAGATGATACTTTCCTGTCAGAATATATCAAAATCGTTTGGAACGGATATCATAATCAGACAGGCATCCTTCCATATAGAAGAATATGAAAAAGCTGCGATTGTAGGGATTAACGGAGCAGGCAAATCGACGCTTTTAAAAATGATCGTAAAGGAGCTGGAGCCGGACGAGGGAATGGTGACGGTTGCGAAAGATAAAACGATCGGTTATCTTGCGCAGAATCAGGTGATTGGCAGCGGGCGCACGATTTATGAGGAAGTCCTGTCGGCAAAGCAGCCAGTGATCGATATGGAGCAGGAGATCCGCAGGATGGAGGAGCAGATGGATACGGTCGCGCCGCAGGAGCTGGAGGCGTTTATGGAAAAGTATGAGCGGCTGATTCACCAGTTTGAGCTGGCGGATGGGTATACGTACCGCAGTGAGGTAACAGGGGTGCTCAACGGGCTCGGATTTTGCGACGCGGACTTTGGAAAGACGCAGGCGGAGCTGTCCGGCGGACAGAAGACGAGAGTCGCGCTCGGACGTCTGCTTGTGACAAAGCCGGATATTCTGCTGCTGGATGAGCCGACGAACCATCTGGATATGGAGTCGATCCAGTGGCTGGAAAATTATCTGTTAAATTATAAAGGTGCCGTGCTGATCGTATCGCATGACCGTTATTTTATGGATAAAATTGTCTCAAAGGTAATTGAGGTCTTTCAGCACCAGGTTACAAGCTATATAGGCAATTATACAGCTTACGCGCAGAAAAAGGCAAAGGTGCGTGCAGACCAGCTCAAGGCGTATTATAACCAGCAGCAGGAGATCCGTCATCAGGAAGAGGTGATTACAAAGCTGAAGTCGTTTAACCGTGAAAAGTCTGTGAAACGTGCGGAGAGCAGGGAAAAGATGCTGGAAAAAATCGAACGTCTGGACAAGCCTGTGGAGGAGCTTACGGATATTCATTTAAAGCTGGAGCCATGCATTACGAGTGGAAAAGACGTGATGAAAGCGGAGCATCTGGCCAAATCGTTTGACGGCAGGATGCTGTTTGAACAGGTGGACTTTTCCATTTTCCGCGGGGAGCGGGTCGCTCTGATCGGCAATAACGGGACGGGCAAGACGACGATTTTAAAAATTATCAATGAAGCCCTGGCCGCGGATGCCGGAGAGATTACGTTTGGGACGAATGTGCACATCGGATACTATGATCAGGAGCATCAGGTGCTTCATGCTGAAAAGACGCTGTTTGAAGAAATCTCAGATGATTATCCGCAGCTTACAAATACGCAGATTCGGAATGTGCTGGCAGCGTTTTTGTTTACGAATGATGATGTGTTCAAACGGATTGGGGATCTTAGCGGCGGGGAACGCGGGCGGGTATCGCTGGCCAGACTGATGCTTTCGGAAGCGAATTTTCTGATTCTGGATGAGCCGACGAACCATCTGGACATTACGTCCAAAGAAATTCTGGAAAACGCGCTGGTGCACTATGAAGGGACGGTACTGTTCGTATCGCATGACCGTTATTTTATTAATAAGACGGCTACCAGAATTTTGGATCTGCATGAGCGGCAGATTCTGAATTATATCGGAAATTATGATTATTATCTCGAAAAAAAGGATGTCCAGCGTATGGCGCAGCAAAAGATTCCGGCGCCGGATACGGCGGTAAAAAATGCCAGCGCCCCAAAAGAAACCGGTAAGGAAGACTGGAAGCAAAAAAAGCAGCTGCAGGCAGAAAAACGGAAGCTGGAAAACGAGCTGCGTAAGGTAGAGACCCGCATTGAGCAGCTGGAAGATGAGATCCAAAAGCTGCAGGAAGAGATGGCAAAGCCGGAAGTGGCTGTTATATCCGCAAAGGTCATAAAGCTGCATACGCAGGTACAGCAAAAGCAGGAAGAACTGGAAATGTTATATGAAAAATGGGAAGAATTGACAAATGACTGAGATATTTATATAATGATAGGTATGAAAAGGCATACAGAAAATCGGAGAAGCGTATAAGGGGAAACAGTATTGGGTAAAGAAATTTCACAGGCGGTCATCCGCAGGATGCCGCGTTATTATCGTTACTTGGGAGATTTGCTGGATGAAGGTGTGGAACGGATATCGTCCAATGAGCTGAGTGAAAAAATGAAAGTGACCGCCTCGCAGATCCGGCAGGATCTGAACAATTTTGGCGGGTTCGGGCAGCAGGGGTATGGCTATAATGTATCCTATCTGTATGAGGAAATCGGCAGAATTTTAGGCCTGCAGCAGCAGCACAATATTATTATCATTGGCGCCGGAAATCTGGGGCAGGCACTGGCAAATTACAGGAAATTTGAAAAACTGGGCTTTATGATTATCGGCCTGTTTGACGTGGATCCAAAGCTGGACGGACATTTTCTGCGCGGGATTCCGATCATGATGCTGGATGAGCTGGAGAGGTTTGTGCAGGCCAACCAGATCGATATTGCGGCGCTTACGATGCCAAAGCATTCGGCGGATTCGGTAGCGAACCGTCTGGTACAGCTTGGAATCCGCGCGATCTGGAACTTTGCGCATGTGGATCTGGATCTGATGGATAAAAACGTCGTCGTGGAAAATGTGCATCTGTCGGACAGTCTGATGCAGCTGTCTTATAATATGCTGCGCAGCCAGCAGGCGGATACAAAAGCGGATCTTAAAGAACAGGAATTGTAAAAAACAGAAGTAAAAACAGCAGTGGGGGACTAAAATGAAACGCATTGTAAACAGCGAAGAAATGAAAGTCTGTGACCAGAATACAATCACGCATTTTGGCGTGCCTTCGCTCGTGCTGATGGAGCGGGCCGCGCTTTGTGTGGTACAGGAGGCTGTAAAGATGGTGCCTGCGGGCGGACAGTGCCTGATCGTATGCGGCAGTGGAAATAACGGGGCGGACGGTCTGGCCATAGCCAGACTTTTGTACCAGCGTGGTTATAGCATTATAGTCGTGCAGGTGCCGGATCGGGGAAAACGGACACAGGAGAACCGTCTGCAGCGGGAGATTCTGGAAAAATACGGGATTCTGATCACAGAACAGATGCCGCGGCAGATCGTTGCGGACTGCGTGATCGACGCGCTGTTCGGAGTCGGACTTTCCAGAGCTCCGGCTGGTATTTATGCACAGTGGATTTTACAGATGAATCAGGCGGACGCTGTCCGGATTGCTGTTGACATGCCAAGCGGCGTGTCCAGCGATGATGGTACGGCATATGAGCCTTCGTTTGCGGCGGATGTGACAGTTACCTTTGCTTATCAGAAGGCCGGACAGATTCTGTATCCGGGCTGTGAGAGATGCGGGCGGGTGGTCACTGCTGAAATCGGTATTACGGACGACAGCTGGCTGGAACGCAGGCCTTCGCTGTTTCTGCCGGAGCCTTCGGATCTTGGCCGGATTCCGCCAAGACCCGCAAGATCGAATAAAGGCTCGTTCGGGCGGGTGCTCGTGATCGCGGGAAGCGATGGCATGGCGGGCGCGGCGCTGTTTTGCGCGCAGGCTGCCTATGCGGCCGGCTGCGGGCTTGTAAAAATCTTTACCTGCGCATCCAACAGGATCATTTTGCAGAGTGCCCTGCCGGAAGCTCTTTTATCCGTATATGAGGACGATTTGCCGGATGATTGTCAAAAGGAGCTGCTTGCCGAAGCCATCCGGTGGGCGGATGTGATCGCCATCGGTCCGGGGCTTGGTACAAAAGGCAGGGCGCGCAGTATGGTACAGCAGACGCTTCTTCACGCGGACGTACCGGTCATCGCGGACGCGGATGCGTTGAATATCGCTGCCGGACAGCCGCAGCTGTTAAAGCAGTCGACGGCAAAGCTGGTGGTCACACCGCATCCGGGAGAAATGGCGAGGCTTTGCAAAAAACAGATTCCGCAGATACAGGAGCGTCTGCGCAGTACGGCAGAACAGTTTGCAGCGGAGTATGGCCTTGTCTGCGTCTTAAAGGATGCCGTGACTGTAACGGCCGGACCGTCCGGCACGTTTTTAAATCCATCCGGCTGCAATGCGATGGCAAAGGGCGGCAGCGGGGATATTCTGACCGGAATCATCGCGGGCTTTGCGGCACAGGGGATGGAGCTGCAGGAGGCAGCATATATGGGCGTATATGTGCACGGACTGGCCGGAGAAGCGGCAGCTTTGAAAAAGGGCAGCTACAGCGTTCTTGCGAGGGATATTTTAGATGGAACCGGCACGGTTTTAAATTTTAATCAGGGGAAAAACAATGAATCCAAATAACCGTATTTATGCAAAAATTGATCTGGATGCAGTCCGGCATAATTTAAAGGAGATTCACAGGCTGCTGGAAAAAGATACGCAGATCATAGCTGTGATTAAGACGGACGCGTATGGGCATGGGGCGTGCGCGATTGCGGATGTGCTCCAGCCAGAGGAATATCTGTACGGGTTTGCGGTTGCGACAGCAGAAGAAGCGCTGCAGCTGCGGCGGCATGGGATCCACAAACCCATTCTGATTCTCGGATATGTGTTTGCGGAGCATTATCCGGCTCTGATCTCATACGACGTACGGTTTGCGGTATTTACGTATGAGATGGCCGTACAGCTGTCAGAGACGGCAGGGCAGCTGGGAAAGGACGTCCGCGTCCACATCAAAATCGATACCGGGATGAGCCGCATCGGGATGCAGGTAACTATGGAAAATGCGAAAATGATAGCGCAGATTGCGTCCCTGCCGCATATAATACCAGAAGGTATCTTTACGCATTTTGCCAGAGCGGATGAGACAGACAAATCCTCTGCGAACGGACAGCTGGAGCAGTTTTTACAGATGATCCGCTTCAGCAGGGAGGCAGGGGTGGAGTTTCCGTACCAGCACTGCGCAAACAGCGCCGGCATTCTGGACCTGCCGCAGTCTGGTATGAATCTGGTCAGGGCCGGCATTATTTTGTACGGACTGTGGCCTTCGGATGAAGTACAAAAAGAACGGATGGATCTTCATCCGGTACTGGAGCTGGTCAGCCATGTCGCTTATGTCAAACGGCTGGAAGCAGGCAGAAGTATTTCTTATGGTGGTACATATACGACAAAGGAGCCGCGGGTCATCGCTACGATTCCGGCCGGCTATGGGGACGGATACCCGAGAAGCCTTTCCAACAAAGGATATGTGCTGATTCACGGACAGCGTGCTCCGGTTGTGGGCAGGGTCTGTATGGATCAGTTTATGGCAGATGTTACGGATATTGCGGATGTAACGGTTGGGGACAGGGCCGTACTTGTGGGCAGGGACGGCGGCGAATTTCTTCCGCTGGAGACGCTGGCACGGCTTTCCGGCAGATTTCCTTATGAGTTTGTCTGCTGTCTGAACGGACGGGTCCCGAGAGTTTTTTACAAAGACGGCATGCCCTTTACAGATAAAAACCAGACAGAATAACCGGATCCATGAATACACTCGATAAAACTGGTAATACTCACCGTATAACCTATTTTGTGGAGTGAAAAAGATGATTATAAGACGTGGAGATATTTATTATGCTGACTTAAGACCGGTAGTAGGCTCTGAACAGGGCGGCGTGCGTCCGGTGCTGATTATCCAGAACGATGTGGGAAACCTGCACAGTCCGACGGTGATCTGTGCAGCCATTACCTCACAGATGAACAAGGCAAAGCTGCCGACCCATGTGGAGCTGTCCAGCAGCCGGTATGCGCTGGTAAAAGACTCTGTCATTTTATTGGAGCAGCTGCGTACGATAGATAAAAAACGGTTAAAAGATAAAGTCTGCCATCTGGACGGGGAGATTATGAAAAAAATTGACAAAGCGCTATGTATCAGCCTGCAATTAGCCGTTACATAGCTTGACGTAATCCGGGAGAAATGATATTTTATTATTGGTACCTATGATTCAGGCGATATGAATTACAAAAAGGAGAGATAGTTTTATGGACGATGGCGCGAGTCCCAAGTTAAATTACGCTGAAAAAAATAACTGGTTCAGTGATTTTTTAAAAAAACTGAACCGGAGAAACGCTGACAAAATTACAGAGCGTGAAATCATTTCTATGGTCAACGAAGGACAGGAAAATGGTGTCCTGCAGGCCAGCGAAGTAGAAATGATCCAGAACATTTTCGAATTTACAGACAAGGAAGCAAAGGATATTATGACGCACCGGTCCGCAATCTGTGCGCTGGACGGAACGATGAATCTGCAGCAGACGCTGGACCGCGTATCAGGCGAACCGTATTCAAGATTTCCGGTATATCTGGATGATATCGATAACATTATCGGAATCCTACATATCAAGGAAGTCATGACATTCAGCAGAAAAGAGGAGTATTTAAGCTGGCAGATCAAAGACATCGAAGGGATGTTTTCCAAAAGTGAATTTATCCCGGAGACACGTAAAATCAGCGATCTGTTTCAGAAAATGCAGGCAAAAAAAGCCCATATGGTCATCGTCGTGGACGAGTACGGGCAGACGTCCGGACTTGTCGCGCTGGAAGATATTCTGGAGGAAATCGTCGGAAATATTTTTGACGAGCACGATAAGGAAAGAAATCTGATTGAAAGACAGCCGGACGGCAGCTTTGTCATGCACGGGATGGCTGCGTTTGATGATGTGACGGATGTCCTTGCGATAGAGTCTGAGGAAGATTACGATACATTGAACGGATTTTTAACGGCAATGATTGACCGTATACCGGCAGACGGGGAGACGTTTTCGGTTCATTCCGGAGGGTATCATTTCCGCGTGACGAAGGTGGAGAATAAGATGATACAGACGGTGCAGGTTAAGAGAGAATAGGGGATGCCAGGGCAAAAATACCAGAGTCAGGGCGATTAGTTCTTGTCATCTGCCGGATGAAATGATAAAATAGAAATATATGGAAATGAGTACTAAACAGAAAAGAGGATTTATCTATGTCAGGACATTCCAAATTTGCAAATATCAAACATAAAAAAGAAAAAAATGATGCTGCAAAAGGAAAAACATTTACCATGATCGGACGCGAGATCGCTATCGCGGTAAAGGAAGGCGGTCCGGATCCGGCGAATAACTCCAGACTGCGTGATGTGATTGCAAAAGCAAAAGCAAACAATATGCCCAACGATACGATTGACCGCGGAATCAAAAAAGCGGCAGGGGATTCCAATAATGTGAATTATGAAGTCGTAACTTATGAAGGCTATGGTCCTGGTGGAACGGCGATTATCGTAGACGCGTTAACCGACAATAAAAACCGTACGGCGGCAAATGTCCGCAACTGCTTTACCAAAGGAAACGGCAGCATCGGTACGCAGGGATGCGTTTCGTATATGTTTGACAAAAAAGGACAGATTCTGATCGACAAGGAAGAGTGTGAGATGGAAGCCGATGATCTGATGATGCTGGCACTGGATGCGGGAGCGGAAGATTTTGCGGAGGAAGAAGACAGCTTTGAGATCACATCGGATCCGGAGGAATTTCCTGCGGTGCGGGATGCTCTGAAGGAACAGGGAATTATTATGACGCAGGCAGAGATCACGATGATTCCGCAGACCTATGTAACACTGGAAAACGAAGCCGATCTCGCGGGTATTCAGAAAATACTGGATATGCTGGATGAAGATGATGATGTGCAGACTGTATACCATAACTGGGATGAATAATGCGGCAGCCCTGTTTTCAATCAGACAGAAATAGATGATAAAATTCAATGATATAATTCAATGATAAAATTCAATATGGAGGAGCTATTTTATGAAAAAAATACTTTTTGCAGCGTCTGAATGTGTACCGTTTATCAAAACCGGCGGTCTGGCAGATGTATGCGGGGCATTGCCAAAGGAATTTGACAAGGAATACTGGGATGTGCGTGTCGTAATCCCAAATTACACATGCATTCCGGAGCATTTCAGAAACCAGTTTCAGTATGTCACACATTTTTATATGGGAACCGGTCCGATGCTTCCTGAAAAATATGTCGGCATTCTCAAATATGAGCTGGACGGCGTTACTTTTTATTTTATCGACAATCAGGAATATTTTAACTGCGCGGTGCCGTATGGCGATATCCGCTACGATATT
>CANTHI010000155.1 GCA_947653505.1 uncultured Eubacterium sp. | reverse complement strand
ACATTCTGGAAACCGGAACAATGAAACAGGGCCGGTTCCCTCATCCAGCGTCCGGGAGGCCGGTAAGTAACAACAACGAAACAGGGCCGGTTCCCTCATCCAGCGCAGTACACAGCACAGGAAAGTATGGAAAAGACAGATAATAAACACGGAGGAGACTGCTATGAGAAAAAGGCTGCAGAACAGATATCACAGGATGAGACTGCATCAGAAGCTGCGCTATATCATTTTAAGTCTGGCATTGCCGCTGGTCTTTTGCATGATCGCAGCGCTTTTCGTATTTGCGTACTATGCCGGACAGTACCGCAAGGTCACGCACAACGTTACGATCAGCAGCAGCTTTAATCTGAACTTCAAAGAAACGATTGATCTGAAAATGTACCATTATTCCGTATCCAGCAGGCAGCAGGCAGAGCTGCCGGTCGGGGACGTGGAAGAGGCGGTGCGGATTGCGGAGTCGTTAAAGGCGACGACGAGCTATAAAAAAAGCCGGCAGGCGCTGCTCAATGTGCTGGATTATTGTGATAATTTAAAGGCAAGGATGTATATGCTGGAACAGACAAAGGATTATGACAGCAGACAAATACAGCTGGAAAACAATATTTATGTGCTGACCAATCTGATCCGGGGAAAAATGCTGGATTATATTTATTATGAGGCCGGCTATTTATCCAGAATCGGGAAGGATATGATGCGCAGCATTACCGTGGCGATCGTCTGCATCGGAGGTGTGATGCTGCTCGTAGTCGTTACGGTACTGCGGCGCTCGTTTTCTTTTTCCAGAGACATTACCCGTCCGATCAGCGGTCTGTGCGAAAATGTCCGGCTGATCGGGGAAGGACAGTTTCAGATCGGAGAGGTGGAGATTCATGACTGTGAGATTGCCGAGCTGGATACCGGTATCCGGAATATGGCGCAGCGCATCAGCAGACTTTTGGAAAATGTCAAACAGGAAGAAATGCTGCATCACAAAATGGAACTGCAGCTGCTGCAGGCGCAGATCAATCCGCATTTTTTATATAATACACTTGATACGATTGTCTGGCTGGTGGAATGCGGCATGAATGATGAAGCGGTAAAGATGCTTGGGGATCTGTCTGTATTTTTCCGTACGATGCTGTCCAAAGGGGAGGACATTATATCGTTAAAGGAAGAGATTACACATACCCGCAGCTATCTGGATATCCAGCAGGTGCGTTACCGGGACATCCTGGACTTTGAAATCAGCCTGCCAGAGGAGCTTTGGGACGTATGTCTGCCGAAGCTGACCCTGCAGCCGCTGGCGGAAAACGCGCTGTATCACGGCGTAAAGGAAAAGCGCGGCAAGAGCACGATCCGGATTACCTGTGAGACACAGGGGGAGACGGTCGTGATACAGGTGCAGGATACCGGGATCGGCATCTGCAAAGAACGTCTGAAGGAGCTTCGCAAAGCGCTGACCAGCAGACAGCGGGTCGGCTTTGGGATGTCCGCCGTACAGGAGCGTCTGCAGCTGTTTTTTGGAGAGCCATACGGCATGCAGGTGTTTTCTGAGTATGGATCAGGCACCTGCGTGGAAATACGTATCCCGATATCGGAAAAAATCAAACAAAAATCATAAAATAACGAACTTTTTTTAGTGATTTTTGTGAATCCGAAAAGAAAAACATAAAAAAATAAACAAATCAGTGAAAAATCTTTATGGAATTTTTAGAAAATTTATCTATAATAAATCATATAAATGAAACAAGCCGGTGGCTTGAAAAAGGAGGATATCATATGAAAAGGAAAATGGTAGCATTATTTTTAGCAACCTGTATGGCAGCGGCCATGACAGCATGTGGCGGTGACACAGGAGCATCTTCGGACAATGCCAGCAATGCAGCAGATGATGGCGGTGACGATGCAGCGGGCGATGACGCGGCAGGGGATGATGCAGCAGGCGGCGACGCGGCAGGGGATGACGCAGCAGGCGGCGATGATGCGGCAGGCGGTAAGCTTACGGTAGGCTTTTCACAGGTAGGCGCAGAGTCTGACTGGAGAACTGCAAACTCCGCTTCGATGAAAGAGACATTTTCAGAAGCAAACGGTTATGAACTTATTTTTGACGACGCACAGCAGAAACAGGAAAATCAGATCGCGGCGATCCGTAACTTTATCCAGCAGGAAGTAGATTATATCGTACTGGCGCCTGTTACGGAGACAGGATGGGACACCGTGCTGCAGGAAGCTTATGACGCGGGAATCCCTGTAATTATCGTAGACCGTATGGTAGATATTTCCAATGAAGATCTTTATACCGCATGGGTAGGCTCCAACTTCCAGTTAGAGGGTGAAAAGGCATGTGCATGGCTGGAAGCTTATGCAAAGGCAACAGGCAGGGAGTCAGAACAGCTGAATATTATCGACATTCAGGGTACGATCGGCGCATCTGCACAGATTGGACGTACCGCAGGTCTGGAAGCAGCGATTGAAGCGCATGACAACTGGACACTGTTAGAGGCACAGAGCGGTGAGTTTACACAGGCAAAAGGGCAGGAGGTTATGGAGTCCCTGTTAAAACAGCATGACGATATCGATGTTGTATACTGTGAGAACGATAACGAAGCATTTGGCGCCATCGATGCGATTGAGCAGGCAGGCAAGACCGTCGGCAAGGAAATCGGCAAGGATATTCTTGTGATGTCTTTCGACTCTACGAATGCAGGCTTAAAGGATGTGCTGGATGGTAAGATTATCTGCAATACAGAATGTAATCCGCTGCACGGACCTCGTGTAGAAGAGATTATTAAAAAGCTGGAAGCGGGCGAAGAGGTAGATAAACAGCAGTTCGTAGACGAAGAAATCTTTGCGGGCACAGAAGATGTACCTTCGATCAAAGTTGCAGATACGGAATATCCGGTCACTACAGTAACACAGGAAGTCATTGACGGACGTGCATATTAATCAGTACAAAAGATCACAGCTTTGCGGGAATAAAATGGCAGGCACGAAGGAACAGGCAGATCTGTGCAGCCATCTGGCAAAACTGCTGTACTGGTAAATACATAAAGCAGAAAGCGGCACGCGGTATGGAAACAAACGAAAAGACGTATCGCGTGTTTTCTGCGCTCAAAAATAGAGAACGAATTTTGTAAATGTTCCAGTGTGTCTGTAACAAAAAGCTGGCGGACGCACCGGAACGGCTGTGAAATGTTCGGAAAGCAGGTGAAAAGTATGGATCAGAATGTAGTATTGACGATGAGGGATATCAGTAAGACGTTTCCGGGTGTCAAAGCATTGTCGCATGTAGATTTTACACTGCGCAAGGGCGAGGTTCATGCGCTGATGGGTGAGAATGGAGCGGGCAAATCGACATTGATTAAGGTACTCACCGGGGTGCATGAATTTGAATCAGGCGAAATCCGCATGGACGGAAACAATGCGGCTATTATCAATCATTCGCCGCAGGAGGCACAGGATCATGGGATCAGCACAGTATATCAGGAGGTCAATCTCTGCCCGAATCTTACGGTAGCTGAAAATCTGTTTATCGGCCGGGAACCGAGAAAATTTGGCATGATCGACTGGAAGACGATGAACCGGAAATCGAAAGAACTGTTAAAGAATCTGGACATTAACGTATCCCCGACAACAATGCTGGACGAATGTTCGATTGCGATCCAGCAGATGATCGCGATTGCGCGTGCGGTAGACATGAAGTGTAAAGTGCTCATTCTGGATGAGCCGACGTCCTCTCTGGATGACAGTGAGGTAGAAAAGCTGTTTGTACTGATGCGCCGCCTGAAAAACGAAGGGGTCGGCATTATCTTTGTCACACATTTCTTAGAGCAGGTCTACGAAATCTGTGACCGGATTACGGTATTTCGTAACGGAGAGCTGGTTGGAGAGTTCGAGACCGAAAAACTGCCACGTGTCATGCTCGTTGCCAAAATGATGGGCAAAGATTTTGATGATCTGGCTGATATCAAAGGCGACCGCAAGACGCAGGCGAAAAAGTCCCAGCCTGTCATCGAAGCCAAAGGGATTGGCCATCAGGGTACGATCCGTCCGTTTGATATCACGTTCCATGCCGGCGAGGTCGTTGGGCTGACCGGACTGTTAGGCTCCGGCCGTTCTGAGCTTGTGCGCGCGGTTTATGGCGCGGATAAGGCAGACTCCGGGTCATTAAAGGTTAAGGGCAAAGAAATAAAGATCAATACCCCGTTAGACGCGATGCAGGCAGGCATGGCATATCTGCCTGAAGACCGGAAAAAAGAGGGGATTCTGGCGGATCTGTCCGTCAGGGAAAATATTATTATCGCACTGCAGGCAAAACGCGGGATGTTTAAGCCGCTCAGCCGCAAGGAAATGGAAGATTTTGCGGATCAGTATATCAGGGTGCTGCAGGTCAAGACGGCCAGCAGGGAAACGCCGATCAAGAGCTTATCGGGCGGCAACCAGCAGAAGGTAATTATCGGCCGCTGGCTGCTGACGAATCCGGATTATCTGATTCTCGACGAGCCGACCAGAGGCATTGACATCGGTACCAAGACCGAGATCCAGAAACTCGTGCTGCAGCTGGCAGATGAAGGAAAATCCATCACATTTATCTCCTCGGAGGTCGAGGAAATGCTGCGTACCTGTTCGCGAATGGCAGTCCTGCGCGACGGCAGGAAGGTCGGAGAGATCGAGGGCGATGACCTGACACAGGAAAAAATCATGCAGACGATTGCCGGAGGTGAAAAATAGTATGGCTAAGGAAAATACGAAAACAGGATTTGATTTCAGACAGCTGACCCAGAAGCGTCTGTTTCTGCCGATTGTGTGCCTGATCGTCGTGCTTTTGGCCAATCTGATCAAGACACCGGACTTTTTTAAAGTATCGGTCACAAACGGCGTATTAAATGGATATATCATTGACGTTATTAACCGTGCATCCGAGCTCGTGATTCTGGCAATCGGAATGACGCTCGTAACAGCAGCTTCCGGCGGGCAGGATATCAGCGTCGGTGCGGTAATGGCTGTGGCAGCCGCAGCGTGCTGCCAGATATTAACAGGCGGCGAGGTATCGGCGAATGCGTTTGCCAACCCATTTATTCTGGCAGTCCTCGCGGCGCTTGGCGCTGCAGCGCTGTGCGGCATTTTTAACGGCTTTTTAGTAGCAAAGCTGGGGATCCAGCCGATGGTCGCGACACTGATTTTATTTACGGCAGGCCGCGGGATTGCACAGCTGATTACCAAAGGCCAGACGACTTATGTACGTGTGGAATCCTATAAGGTTATGGGCGGCTATATCGGAGGCTGTCCGATTCCGACGCCGATCTTTTTCGCGATTGTAATGGTTGTCATTGTAAACATCATACTGAAAAAAACGGCGCTTGGCTTATACATCGAAAGCGTCGGCATTAACGGCGCAGCTTCCAGACTTGTCGGCTTAAACTCTACGATGATTAAATTTTTAACGTATGTGATCTGTGGCGTGCTGGCAGGGATTGCCGGTATCGTGGCTTCCAGCCGTATTTACTCGGCGGATGCAAATAATATCGGACTAAATCTGGAAATGGATGCCATCCTTGCGGTAGCGCTCGGCGGCAACGCACTCGGCGGCGGCAGGTTCAGCCTGATGGGTTCTGTCATCGGCGCATATACGATCCAGGCGCTGACGACCACACTGTATGCCATGAGCGTATCTTCCGACAGACTTCCGGTATATAAGGCAGTCGTCGTTGTTATCATCGTCGTACTCCAGAGCCCGGTATTCAAAAAATATCTTGCGAACATAAAAGCAAAACGGGCTTCAACAATCTAAGCGGAAGGTGGTCATTTAGCATGGAAAAGAAAAAGATAAACAGCAATACATTTTTGCTGATCATTACAATTGTATTATTTGTGGTCATGTATGTCGCTGGAATGATCATATTCAGCGCACAGGGATTTGCGAAGCCGCAGATGTTTTTAAACCTGTTTATTTCCAACGCCGGACTCATCGTCATAGGCTGCGGCATGACACTCGTTATGATTACCGGAGGCATCGACATCTCGGTCGGCTCGGTCACGGCGTTAGTGTGCATGGTATCTGCGTATGTAATGGAAAATAAAGGCATGAGCGCATGGATGGCTGTATTTTTCTCACTCGTCATCGGCATCTGCTTTGGTCTGGTGCAGGGATATCTCGTTACCTATCTGGAGATTCAGCCGTTTATCGTAACACTGGCCGGCATGTTCTTCGGCCGCGGCATGACAGCGATGGTCAGCACGGAAATGATTTCGATTAAAAATGAGCTGTTTTTGAAATGGGCCAATTACAGAATTAATATGCCGTTTGGCTCGGTAAATAAAAAAGGCAGATTTATCGCGGCCTATATCTATCCGACCGTCATCATCGCTCTGCTTGTAGTCGTCATCATATCGATCATGTTAAAATATTCCAAGTTCGGGCGGAAACTGTACGCAATCGGCGGCAACCAGCAGAGTGCCATTATGATGGGTCTGAATGTAAAACGGACCAAAATGCAGGCATACGTGCTGGATGGATTTTTAGCAGGTCTTGGCGGATTTTTGTTCTGCTTAAACAGCTGTGCCGGATTCGTAGAGCAGGCAAAGGGACTGGAAATGGACGCGATTTCTTCAGCCGTTATCGGCGGTACGCTCTTAAGCGGCGGCGTCGGTACGGTCATCGGGACACTGTTTGGCGTACTGATCAAAGGAACGATTACGAGCCTGATTACGACGCAGGGTACGTTATCCAGCTGGTGGGTAAGAATCACACTGTCGGCACTGCTTTGCTTCTTTATTGTATTGCAGGCGGTATTTGCGGCTGCGAAAAAGAAAAATAAAAAGTGATCAGGATATGAAGATGGGAAGGAAACTGATTTTATAAGGTTCTGTCATTTTATGTGGCAGTATTTGGAAATCGTCTGTTATTGTCGGTAACAGACGATTTTTTTATGCGGACGCCGGGAGAGGGAATGAAACTGTCTGAACGGAACGCTGGAAAAATATCAGAAGTTTCTTCCAGAATGCATGCACTGCGGCTATACAATCCAAAGAAATTCAGATATAATGGAAAACAACAGGGATAAAGGACAGGATTTTTCCTCTCCGGCTAAAGAAAGAGGTGGTATCTGTGGAAGAATTTCTAATGAAGCCCAAAGTGGACTTTGCATTTAAAGAGATTATGATGGATGGGAAAGCACGCACCGGATTTCTGGCTGCGGTGCTGAAAATAAATCCGGAAGATATAAAGGAGACGCAGATTCTGAATACAAACCTGCGCAGGGAGCATGAAGATGACAAGCAGGGGATTCTGGATATCCGGCTTCTGATGAATAACAATGCGGAGATAGACATAGAAATACATCTGTCGCAGTTAAAGGTATGGGCGGAGCGGTCTCTGTTTTATCTGGCAAAGATGTATACGGAACAGATTTCGCCCGGCCAGAGCTATGGTGTATTTAAAAAATGCATCAGTATCAGCATTCTGGATTTTAAACTGTTTCCGGATGAAACGGAGTTTTATTCAAGCTTTCACATCCGTGAGGACACGTGCGGTTATATATATACAGATAAAATGGAGTTTCATCTGATAGAACTTCCAAAGCTGCCCGGGGAGCTGAAGGAAGACAGCAGCGACATAGAGCTGTGGGCGAAGTTTATAGATTCGGAACAGAAGGAGGATTTCGATATGCTTGCGCAGAGAAACCAGTATATAGAAAGTGCATACGAACGGTTACAGATCATCAGCCAGGACAGGGAGAAGCGTCTGGCGTACGAAGCCCGCGAGAAGGCGATCCTGGATCACAATCAGATGATGCTGGAAGCAGAGGCCCGCGGAGAGGCCCGTGGAGAAGCCCGCGGAGAAGCGCGTGGAGAAGAACGTATTAACAAATTGTATGCATTCCTGATACAGGAAAAGCGGTATGAAGATCTGGAGCGTTCCACAAGGGATAAGGAGTTTCGGAAACAGCTGATGTCAGATTATGGAATCTGAGTATCTGAAGTGGCAGGGCCGGAAAACCGGGAAGCTGTTACAGAAAGGAAAACAACAGGGATAAAGGACAGGAGATTTTTAATTCGGTAAAAGAAAGAGGTGGTATCTGTGGAAGAATTTCTAATGAAGCCCAAAGTGGACTTT
>CANTHI010000154.1 GCA_947653505.1 uncultured Eubacterium sp. | reverse complement strand
CATTGGCTCCGCCACAGTAAAGCGATGCATCTGCTTCAGGCAGGAGTAAACCTGGTATACATCCGGGACCTTCTAGGGCATGCGGATATTTCAACAACCGAAATTTATGCCCGGGCTGATGAAAAGATGAAGCGCAAGGCATTGATGGAAGCCTACGACAGTCCAGCCAGCGAAGAACTTCCGTCCTGGAAAAAGGATAAAGATCTTCTCGACTGGCTCAAATCCCTGTAGCAGGTACGATTGATTATGGAAAGTAAAATGCGGCTCATTTGTCTGAAATACAGCATCGAATGAGCCGTACTTTCCATAATAGATTACTTGCCATAACCCACGCCGCCTTTCTGGTTTGCAATGGCAATCACTTTTGCTTTCCGTTTCCGGCTTTCCCTAAGTTCCATATGTGGTTTCCTCCATAATTCTTATTTCAAAATGATAATCCCGGCTGTACTGCCATCCACAGGCATCCCCGCTGAAAAGAATGCACATCCCTGCAGGATCAGCCCCTCCATGCCTTCCATACTCCATATCTTATCTTCCGTAACATTCATTATCATCATATAATCTTTCTCCGTTTCCAACAAATATTTAAAACAAAATGCCTGTCCTTCCCATTTATATCCGCTCACCGTCTGCCTGACGTAACGCCTGCTATTGACGATACACCGCTTACAGCCAGTACAGCCAGTATCAGAAGCAGCTTCGCCGTCCAAACTACCAACTTTAATGCCGCAAACGCTGCCTGCATTATCCAATTCCATATCATAAGCGCATTCCTTATCTTCCCCTTAAAAAAGCTGCCTGTCATAATCATCCCTCCATTCAGGCTGCCAGCCCTGTCATAGCCAGGGCTGTCTAGCAGCGCATTTCCTTTAAAGCATGCCATTCTGTAACCGCAGTATGCAGACTACCGGATGCTGAAAACATATCCATACGCCTTTTCATATTCATCTGACATAAATTTCCGGTACTTGCAGTTTATCTCTGCCATCCCTTCCAGAACCCATCCATGCTGTATAAACTGCCATGCGGCTCTAGCTGCCCCGGACCAACTGGATGAATAGGTAAATCTTTCAATCCCATAACTGCGGAAAGCGTCCGCCATTGCCCCTGCTTCCCCGCCATCAATGTCACTGTCAATGTCAATGCATTCATTGCCCCTGTCTTTTGCCTGTGAATAAAGAAAATAAATTCTGGCGTAGACATCCCCCTGCGCCTTGATGTAATCTCTAAATTCCTGGTATACAGCCCCTGCAGTCTCCCGGCCTTCCTCACTGTCCTGTGCATCCGCTTCATTATACCGGCTCCGTATTTCCCGTTCCCTGGCATAATTCTTTTCAAAACTTTTATCCATATTTTATCCCTTTCTGTTTTTTACACTCTCAATGCCAATTATCCTGTTATCATTCTCAGGCTGCTGGATATATGCAGATAAAATTTTCCTGATAATCCACCTGAATCCTGTCCCCCGTATGAAACCCTGCTTTTTCCAGCCATTTCCCCTCCATGCTGATTTTGGAATGCTCTGGATAGTAAAGCCCCTGTCCCCCGCCTGCAAACCTCTTTCTGACATGCATGGAAGCTGTAACTTTGATATTTTTTGTTTTCAACTTTTTACTGTCTGTCATCTCTGCGGCATATACCGCATCCTGCTCATGAACTGCCAGCGACTGGCCCGTGTCCGCAGCATGGCTGATGCATATGTACTGATCCCCATATTCCACCTGCAGCCTGTCCCCGATCTGGAATCCGAGTTTCTCAAGCCATTTCCCTTCCATGCTGATTTTGGGAAGCCCCATTCGAGAGCATGAATATAAAACCTTTATTGTTTTCCGGCATGCCTGTCCATTTTCCAGATCTGTTCTCTTCTTTTTTTCCATATAGTACCTCTCCTCTTTATACTTCTGGCAGGACAGCCCTGCCAGCCCATTTCTGTTTTTATATCTTTATGGATAACTTCCTTAATTTAAGCATCATTTGCAGATATTTCAAATATTTATATGGATTCCTGAAAATTGTTTTTCTGCTCAGGGGATACAGCACACTATACTTAAGTTTATGGGTAATACACCATTTGCATATATCATAACTGCCAAACCCCGCCGTCCTGATCCTGTCCAACAAATACTGGAACTGCGTTCCCTGCCAGTCCGTATATATCGGGATAGCAACCGGGTAATTCATGCCCTCCGACAATATGTGCAGTTCTCTCATTTTTTCTTTATTTAAATCAAGCATCACATTTTCTCCAAAAGTTAAAGTAATCTCAACGAATCGTTATACAGTTCATAAGACGCTGCTCCACAGTCAAACCTGATGTAATTCCAGTCTGTAGCATTATAAACCGGGCGGCGTTCTATCTCTCCGATTTGCCGCATCTGACAATGACGGTTAATCTGGTATACTGGTACTGTCTTTTGGATTGCCAGCTTTTCTTTTGCAAATCCATACCAGTCATATAATATGTCCTTTGCTTCTTCATCAGTTAAAAAACGTGTATCACTTTGTTTCACAAGCTTATCATAATCATCCTGCCGAACGTTCTCTTTCATTTCGTAATCCCGCCATTCCAGTTCCCTGTCAAGCTGTTCTGTCAGACAATCAATCTCCTTTTTTGCTTTTTTTAGGGCATTGGATAATTCCTCTGCTGTCTTTTGAAAATACTCTGCATCTGCGCACGCCTGGTCTGCCCTCTGTTTCATGCTGCATCCAAAATCATTCTTTATGTTGTCCTCTGCTATCTCGAAACATCCCTCAAGAGCCATTCCAACGCAGCTGTCTATCCCTCCTAAATCTGCTATTATCTCCCTGATTCTTTTCAATGCTTCCAGTTCCTGCACTTTAGTAGCTCCCAATTAAATACCTCCGTTATTTTTAACAAAAAAGGGGATTAAGCCAGCCATAAAACGAAACTAACTTAATCCCCAATACTTCACTGTTATTGTATACAGGCTGTCCAGAACCGCAGCCGACAGTATACGCTTACATCTGGCAGTAAGACCATGCATCAGAACTGCATATCTGCCAAATTATGCACTATTTTTTCACCAGGCTTTTTCCTTTCCACCACCTTATCATTTATAATTTCATTCTCCAAAAAGCCTTGTGGTAATTTAGTGTCAAGTTGCTGAAATCTGCCGTGGATATGTAAAAATATGCTTATCCCACACGCATTTTACTGTTTCAGCATTCAAAAAATATTAGGGCTAAATCAGCGGAACACCTTGATTTTACTGGCTCCTTGCTAACTTGACACTATATTACCACAATCCCCAATCTGCTCATTCGGATACTCTCCAAACGCCACTAACGGCTTCGCCCCCTTTATCAAATACGCCTTCACCTTCTCCCCATACAGATACACATCGTTCCCTTCCACAATCCCCCACTGCATCAGCAGCGCCGCACTCCCCGTCACAAACGGCGTTGCCATAGACGTCCCGCTCTTAACTCCATACCCGCCTCCTGGCACAGCTGAGACAATTCCTACCCCGGGCGCTGCCAGATCCGGCTTCACCTGATTAGTCACCCTCGTATAACCCCTTCCTGAAAAATCTGCTGCCTGACCAGTTCTGGAATTATATGCGGCTACGGAGATCACTTTTTCTGCTGTAGAAGGAATGGTGAGTGTCGTTACCTCTACCGGATACAAAAATCCCGTGCCGCGGTTTAAAATCCCGCCTCCCGGCATCCACATATCAAAATTCCCGCTGACAATTCTACGCGGAATCATGCGTATTTCCCAGACACCGCTGTCCAGATAGGTTCCGGCTGGAAGAAATTCGAGAAAGATTTCCTGATAGATGCTGTACGGACCCGGCTCTCCATAATAGAGCAGGATTTCTGTCTGCTGCATCCGGAACCGCTGTGTCCCTAATATCTGCTGCACCGGTCCGGCTGTCAGGCCCGAAGGATGTACGATCTGGATCTCAATGTCATCCGAATAAGATTTCCAGATCTGAATGCTTAAAGACGTTTCATACGTACTTACAACAAACTGTACCGTATTTTCGGACGGGTTTCCTTCCATCCGCACCTGCCCGGATGTGTGTACGCTTGCTGTGCCTTCATTGCCGGTTCCGGCCACGATGACATTTTTCCAATAGCCGCTCAGGCTGTTTAAATAAGTTTCGATTAAAGAAGTGCCGCTATGCGAACCGTAATTATTGCCAAAGCTCAGATTCATCGCAACCGGAAGATTCAGCTGTCTTGCCTTGCGCAGCATGTAGTCGACAGCCATCATCAGCTCTACCGTGCTTGGAAATCCATTTTCCCTAGGCACGCCGAGCCGGACCACAATCAGATCGCTCTCATAGGCCACACCCCGATAGCGTCCGCCTGATGCCCTGCCGTTACCTGCCATAATCCCTGCCACATGCGTCCCGTGTCCGCTGTTATCGCCGGTCAGTCTTACATACTGCTGCGGACTGTCTGGCTCTTCTTCCATTCTGACATCTTCCATTCTGGCGGCTTCCACTCTGATGGATGGTACAGGTTCCTTTAATGCGGCATTGATCTGCTCCCTTGAAAATTCCACGCCTCTGTCATAGCCTGCCGGCGAATACAGTCCCAGCGTCTGATCCGGAACGAGCGTCTGGTCCCAGATCGCTATGATTCTTGTCGTTCCGTCCGGATTGCAAAAATCCGGATGGCGCCAGTCTATCCCGCTGTCCGCCAGACCGCATAATACCCCCTTTCCGGTCAGATTCAGGAATCCGGACTGCACCGTGGAAATGCAGGAGGCTCTATTTCCCTGATCTACAGCGAAAAAGAGCCTCTTCGGTTTTTCTATATATTCAATTTCTGTCCGGTCTGTAAATGCATCCATCAGCTGCTGCGGCACAGTAGCTACGGCATATCCGTTCAGCAGTTCAACGATGGAAATCTGCGGATATTCCTGCCGCAGCTGCTCCAGTCCTGCAGAATAACGGATAATCAGCTCCCAGGTACGGTCTGTCTGACTGTATCCGGTCTGCAGATCCAGTGACTGCTCCAGCTCACGTCCGGTTGCATCCAGTGCAAGATTGAGCAGATTTTCCCTTTTCGGATTGTCTGTCTGTGGCATCTGGTCACCTACGATTTTTTTGTAAATATATGTTCCGGCAGCCTGTCGCATGACAGAATACATCCCGTCTTATTTTTTCAGCAGCCAGTATACCCCATACTCCGGAATGCTGATCTCATGTCCCTGTTTTTTCTTGCCGGTGATCAGATCCGTATAGCTTCCGTCTTCCTCATCCAGCTGCACAACTTTGTTATATTCGCTGAAATTAAATAATGCCGTCAGCTTCTGCCCATCCTGTTCCCGTACAATGCCAAGCACGGAATCATCCAGCGTATCGAATGTGCTAACTGCAGCATCCGTGTAAAACAGCGGTGAGCTTTTGCGGATCTGCTCCAGCTTTCCAATGCCGTCAAACAGCTTTTGCTGCACCGAACCTTTTTCTGCCCGCTTCGCTTCCAGATCCCAGCGGAATTTCCCGCGGTGCAGATATCTGGAATCTCCCCAGCGGTCCGGCTCTTCATGATAAGAATAATCATTTTCCTGTCCGATCTCATCGCCGCTGTAAATAACCGGTATACCGGACTGCGTCAGCATATAGGCATGCAGCATGAGATCCAGCTGTACCGCCTGCTCCAGTGCCTGCTCATTCTTCTCGTAAGCAGCTTTTTCAATCCCGCACAAAGATGCAGTCGTTCCGCACAGTCTGGCATCTCCGGATGCCGGATCTGAGTTATAGAGCTCTCCTCTTCCAAAAGCCTCCGGTATCGCACCTGTCAGAAAATCATTCAGATACTTTTTATGACTGACTTCCCCGATACCAAACTGCATCAGCCATTGATAATCCAATCCCCAGCCAATGTCGTCGTGACATCTTAAATAATTCAGAAATACATATTCCTTTGGCAGGCTGCTCACAATATCCATCTGCAGCTTCAGCAGGCGGACATCCCTTGTGGCAACCGTATGCCATGTGGTCGCCATCGTCGTAACGTTATACAGCATATGGCACTCCGGCTTTTCAACCGTACCAAAATACGGCACCACCTTCTCCGGCTCCATCACTACCTCGCCTAACAGCAGCACGCCCGGGCAGACAATCTCGCAGATCATGCGCATCATACGCACAATCGTATGTACCTGCGGGAGATTGCGGCAGTTTGTCCCAAGCTCCTTCCAGATATAAGGCACCGCGTCAATACGCATGACGTCAATACCCTTGTTGGCAAGGAACAGGAAGTTGTAGACCATCTCGTTAAACACTCTTGGATTGCGGTAATTTAAATCCCACTGATATGGATAAAATGTCGTCATGACAAAATGTCCTGCTTCCTGCAGCCAGGTAAAATTGCCAGGCGCCGTCGTCGGAAATACCTGCGGAACCGTTTTTTCATATTCTGCCGGGATGGAATGATCCCTAAAGAAGAAATACCGGCTCATATATTCCCCTTCGCCCCTGCGTGCACGCACTGCCCACTCATGATCCTCAGACGTGTGGTTCATGACAAAATCCATACAGACATTCATGCCCTTCTTATGGCAGGCCGCCGTCAGACTCTCCAAGTCCTCCATCGTACCGAGCTGCGGCTGCACTTTACGAAAATCCGATACGGCATATCCACCGTCAGAACGTCCCTTCGGAGTATCCAGAAACGGCATCAGATGAATATAATTCACCTGACACTCCTTAAGATAATCCAGTTTTTCTTCGACACCTTTCAGATTTCCGGCATAATTATCAATATACATCATCATGCCCAGAATATCATTTTTCTTATACCAGTCCGGTTCTTTTTCACGGTCCTGATCTATCTTCTTTAACGATTCCCCACGCTGCATAAAATATTCATACATCTGGGAACACAGCTCGCCAAACATATCGTCATTCTGATACAGCTCCATATACAGCCATCTTAATTCATCATGGTGACGTTCCATTCTTTTCTGAAACATATTTTCTGTCTTAGCCATTGACTCTGATCCTCTCTTTTTCCCTAAAATGTCCTGCATTCTGCCATCCGTGCCAGATAAAAAGCCCCACGTTACGGACAGAACCTGAATCATCCAGACATCTGTTTACATTCTCTGCGCAATCAGCTGACGAATCTCTTTTTCAGACGGCATCACGCGCAATGCGCCCCGTCTGGTCGTAATAATCGACGCCCCCGCGTTTGCAAACGTCAGCAGCTCTTTTAAGTTTTCTTCTGTCAGTTCCTCCATTCCATGCTCCAGCACATAATTTAATGCACAGGCTTCAAACGTATCCCCTGCGCCTGTCGTTTCGATCGTGTGCTCCTGCAGAAATGGCTGCGCCTGCGCTACAATATCTTTAAAATACGCAAAGCTGCCCTCTTTGCCAAGCGTCACAAACATCAGCGGTATCCCATACTGTTCCCGCAGCATGGCAGCGCCTTTTTGATAATCGTCCGTCCCTGTCATAAATTCCACTTCATTGTCAGAGATTTTTAAAATATCACATTTGGAAAGCCCGTACGCAATCTCCTGTTTCGCACACTCCAAAGACTCCCAGAGCGGCTCCCGCAGATTCGGATCAAAGGATACCAGAACGCCATTGTTCTTTGCCACGTCAATCGCATACCTGGTAGCTTCCCGTACACCCTCATGCGTGGAAGAAAGTGTTCCAAAATGAAAAATTCTGCTGCCACGAATCAGCTCTTCCATCACCTCTTCTTTTTTCAGCATCATATCCGCTCCCGGATTGCGGTAAAAGCTGAAATCACGGTCGCCACCCGGTTTCGTATGCACAAAAGCCAGTGTCGTATGTACCGTATCATCATAAACAAGGTTCGTAATATCCGTACCGCTCTTTTTTACCTCCTCTGCCAGCAGACGGCCAAAATTGTCATTGCCCACCTTTCCGATAAAAGCTGTCTTCTTTCCCAGCTTATTTAACATTGCCAGTACATTGCACGGCGCTCCGCCCGGATTTGCCTCAAGAACCGGGTTTCCCTGTTCACTTACACCGTTTTCCGTAAAATCAATAAGAAGTTCTCCAAGCGCTGTTACATCATATGATTTCATGTATGCTCCTCCCTCTGACTGGATAACCATTGATAAACCGTATGGCTGTAATATCCTCTACATCATAATATTCAT
>CANTHI010000153.1 GCA_947653505.1 uncultured Eubacterium sp. | reverse complement strand
CTGGCGGTACGCCAGAAGCGAACCAGGTGTCGCGCCCGTCCGGTACCACAGAGTAAATGCAGAATGCTTAGAGCTTCTTACATTCTGGAAACCGGAACAATGAAACAGGGCCGGTTCCCTCATCCAGCGTCCGGGAGGCCAATATATAGTTCTGGTTTATCCAGGTCAGGGCTTTCTGCATTCTGGAGCGGTCACAGCAGACGGGGCAAATTTCCCCATCCGGCGTCCGCATAGCCAGAATGTAACATTTTTATGTAAATTGTTGCATTTGCTTTTAAGTTAGCGTCTGGGGGAATCTGTCTCCCATGCTCTTTGCTGCTTCGTTCCAATCCTTTCTGCCTGCGAACGTCAAAAACAAAGGGATATGGTGCAGAGACAGATGGCTGCTATTCCTTTATCTTATCAATATCGGTCATGTTTACACCTAAACTATTAAGCAAAGCTTTCAAAGAAATGTAGTCATCTTTTAAGCTTGCATATGTCTTTGTTGCATTTTCTTCTCTTGCAATAAGCATATGTCGCTGAATGTTTTTAAAGTCTTCTAATCCTTTTTGTATAATTTCACCGTTGTTCATTTCCTCTGATACCTCCATATTCTCACCGCCTTTATGATGGATGCAGCTGTTATCTGATACAGTTATTATAGCGTATGTGGCTGGGAGTGTAAAGCCGGTTCAATTGTTATTGTTTTGTAAATCAAAGCGTTGTGTCAGGCACTGTAAGTTTATCATATTATTTGCTTACAGTGCCTTCCGTCCGGATGCGCCCGTCTGCCGTAAAGGTTACATTTTCAGACAACCCCGACATATATTCATAAAATTCTCTGCAGGAATCTGCGTCTGTCACCAGCGAGGTGCAGGCAAGGGAAGCTTTTGCCGGCAGCAGCTGCCAGACTGTTTTTCCGTCCGGATGCAGTGTCAGCTTTGCAACGGCAGTCCGGTCTGTATTCTGGTAAAAAATAAAATTGCCCAGACTGTAAAAAACGGGTTTTCCTTTATATAGCTCTACACCCTGGAGCACATGCGGATGCGCGCCGATGACGGCGTCTGCTCCGGCGTCGATCAGTGCGTGGGCCATTGAGACCTGATATGGTTCCGGTGTGGTATTCCGTTCGATCCCCCAGTGGACATAGACGCATAAAACATCGCACTTGCTGCGTGCATTCTGTACAGCAGCCAGAAGACGGGCCGGGTCGTAGGCGGAAAGCACCCCTGGCTGTGCGTTTTCCACATTCCAGGAAACGTCCGGAAATACACGCGAGGCCGCCAGAAATCCGAACGTATGGCCGTTTGCTTTTTTCCGGATCGGCTTTGCAGCGCGTTTGAGGGACTGCCCGGCGCCGGCGTAAGCGATGCCTGCGTCATCCAGTGTCTGGAAGGTATCGGTGAGTGCTTCTTTTCCATAGTCCAGTACATGGTTGTTTGCCAGTGTGACCAGATCTACGCCGCATTCTGACAGGATTGATACATACTCCGGATCGATCCGGAAGGTAAACTGCTTGTCCGGCGCCATTGAACCACGTGTGCTGTATGGAAATTCATTGTTGACCATCGTTATATCTGCCTGTTTCATTTCCTGCAGCAGATTTTTTGACAGCACTCCCTGAATACCGGACTGTCTGTAGTTTTCCAGTACATAGTCGCTGAAATAAACATCTCCTGCAAACAGAAGCGTAGTATCTGTGTCAGGTTCTGAGTCATCCTGGCCGGAGTCAGTCTGACCGGAGTGAATCTGACCAGAACCGGATGAACCGGAGTTTGTATGGTCAGAACCAGATGAACCGGGGTCAGTCTGGCCGGAAACGGATGAATTGGAACCTGTCTGGCCGGAAACGGACGGATCGGAATCTGTCTGGCCGGAAACGGACGAACCGGAACGGTGTGATCTGGAGCCAGTCCCGCCGGATTTTTTTGAAACAGGTTTTGTCTGACTGGAAACGGATTTGCCGGTTCGTTCTATGTCCGCAGATGTGCTCTGGTTTTCTGTCCACAGGATCTGGATCAGCAGCCCTGCCAGTATGAAAAGAAGCAGACTGCAGACGATAACCGTGCTTTGTAAAAAAGCTTTACGGATTCTTATGCTTTTTCTGGATTTTCTGTATTTTTTTTGTTTTTTCAATGTTGTGAACCTTTCTAAAAAAATGCCAGGGCAGGACGTTCCATTCTGTGATAAAGGTGTATTCTGTATGCAGGGGGGCTTCTTTGCGGTCCGGCTCTGATTTTAGTCTATGCCCGCGGTCATTATTTGTCAAGTGTGTGGGATTTTGAATTGTGAAAAGTTGACAAAAAATGGGAATAAAATTGTGCAAAAGAGCAAAATTTATAAAGAACGCACAAACGTGACAGGTGTCGTATTGCAAATATGAAAAAAATTATAATATATGCTTACGAAATGGTTTTAAATTAGTCAGAAATCACAAAACAATGGCTGCAGATAGTCATGCGTGACAAACAGTATGCAGAGAAAGGGATGGGGAAAATGTATAACAAATTGATGGGATGTCTGGAAAGTGTCAGGAAAAAAGTAGATTTCAAGCCGGAAGCAGCGCTGATCTTAGGGTCCGGACTCGGGGATTTTGCGGATGAGATCCGGATAGCGGATACCATTGCATATACGGAGATTGCAGGATTTCCGGTATCCACAGTAAAGGGACATAAAGGACGCTTTGTATTTGGATATGTGGAAGACACTCCGGTCGTCATTATGCAGGGGCGTGTACATTATTATGAAGGCTATCCGATGTCAGACGTGGTGCTTCCGGCCAGACTGATGGGAATGATGGGCGCGAAAAAAATACTTTTAACAAATGCCGCGGGCGGATGCAATCCGCAGTTTCATCCGGGGGATCTGATGATGATTACAGATCATATCACGACCGCGGTTCCAAGTCCGCTGATCGGGCCAAATGTGGAAGAGCTTGGAACAAGATTTCCGGATATGAGTGAGGTTTACAGCAGACGTCTGCGGGATGTTATTCAAAACTGTGCGCAGGAATGCGGCATTCCGATACAGGAAGGGGTTTATGTGCAGTTTACAGGTCCTGCTTATGAGACGCCGGCAGAAATCCGGCTGGCACAGAGATGGGGTGCGGACGCTGTGGGCATGAGTACAGCATGTGAAGCGATGGCGGCACGCCATATGGGAATGGAAGTGTGCGGCATTTCCTGTATTACGAACATGGCCGCAGGGATTTCTGACGTACAGCTTGACCATAAAGAAGTGCAGGAGACGGCTGACAGGGTGGCAGAGGCATTCAAAAAACTGGTTGCAAAGATTGTCGTGAATATGTAGCAGCCGGTCCGGCATATCGAAAATACCGTGCAGGGGAATCAGTATGGAATCAAAAAAACAATTGATGGAATTTGTATCCCGGACAGGAGGCAGCAGGCGGGAGTATCTGCTCGCATTGTTCCGGTGTATGCCAGAAGAAGCGGCAAAAGAAATGATATATCTGTCCGCAAAGAAAAATGACTTTATCGTTCTGGCAGGCGAGCCAAATGAATCAGTATTTTTTATTCTGCAGGGACAGGTGATCGGGATTAATTATCAGAAAATGGGACGTGTCTATTCTTTTATGGATTTTACAAAAATGTATGTCATCGGGGACTTTGAAATCTTTGGCGAAAGTACGGAGTATGGCCTGACGATCAAAGCTGCCGAAGAATGCAGGCTGTTAAAGATTTCATCCCAAAGCTATCTGAACTGGATCCGGCATGACGAAAACGCGTTGTTTCTCAGACTAAACCATATGATCACGACGCTGGCTTTTGAAAGACAGATCGACTGGGAATTTCTGCTTATGAACTGCAGGGAACGGCTGGCCAGCTTTCTGGTAAAGTATTATGAAAAGAGTAAAAAAGATCCTTCCGGAAAGGTCAGGGTCGGGCTGACACAGGCGGGTCTGTCTGATAAAGTCGGATTTAATATCCGCAGTGTGCAAAGGAGTATTGCCGCGTTGGAAAAAGAAGAGCTTTTATCAAATGAAAATGGAAAAATAACGATTTCTTATGAACAGTATTTAGGACTGTCCGGGCTGTAGGCAGAAGGGGATTTTATGGGAACATATAAACGGATATTTACAATTGTAATAGATTCTCTGGGAATCGGCGCGTTACCGGACGCGGCGGATTACGGAGATGCCGGAACAGATACGCTGGGACATATTTCACAACATATGGAACAGCTTTGTATTCCAAATCTGGTAAAAATTGGCATGGCAAACCTTCATCCATTAAAGCAGGCGGCAGCTGTGGAAAAACCGCTTGGTTATTATTGCAGCCTGTATGAAGCAAGCATGGGAAAAGATACCATGACCGGTCACTGGGAGATGATGGGACTTCATATTACCAGGCCGTTTCAGACGTTTACGGACACCGGATTTCCAAAGGAGCTGCTGGATGAATTATCCAGACGGACCGGACGGGTTATTATCGGCAATAAAAGTGCCAGCGGAACTGAGATTCTGGATGAACTGGCCGAAGAAGAGATTGCGACAGGCCATATGATCGTATATACATCTGCGGATTCGGTCCTTCAGATCTGTGGAAATGAAGAAACCTTTGGTCTGGAAGAATTGTACCGGTGCTGTGAGATTGCCCGCGAGCTAACGATGAAAGACGAATGGAAGGTAGGGCGTGTGATTGCAAGGCCGTATACAGGCAGGAAAAAAGGCGAATTTAAGCGGACCAGCAACCGGCATGACTATGCGTTAAAGCCGTATGGCAGGACAGCATTGAATGCGTTAAAGGATGCGGGGCTTGATGTAATCTCTGTAGGAAAGATCTATGATATTTTTGACGGCGAAGGACTGACCGAATCCAATAAGTCCAAAAGCTCTGTGCATGGTATGGAACAGACGATTGACATCGCAAAGAGAGAGTTTGAAGGGCTTTGTTATGTAAACCTTGTGGACTTTGATGCATTATGGGGACATCGCAGAAATGTGGAAGGGTACGCGAAAGAGCTGGAACAATTTGACGTGAAGCTGGGAGAACTGCTGGATCTGCTTCGGGATGACGATCTGCTTCTGATTACCGCAGATCACGGAAATGACCCGACCCATACAGGAACAGACCATACAAGGGAAAAAGTGCCGTTTCTCGCATACTCCCCGTCGATGACCGGATGCGGAAAGCTGGAGGATGCACAGACATTTGCGGTGACCGGGGCTACGATCGCGGATAATTTTGGAGTTGAAATGCCAAAAGGGACGATTGGAAGTTCTGTTCTGGATCAGTTAAATTAGCGGTATGTTCAGCGGACGGATGGGGAGGAGGAGAATTTCAATTGAAGATTGTGTTAAACATACTTGGTCTTGCATTAAGCGTAGCAATCTGCTGGCTGCTATCCAGCAACCGGAAGGCTATTCCGTGGAAAAAGATCGGGATCGCGTTTGGAGCAGAGCTGCTCATAACATTTATCATTGTAAAAATCCCGCTTGGACAGAAAGTGATTACCATCCTGTCAGATGGGATCACAGCTGTGATAAACTGCGGAAATGAAGGACTGGAGTTTGTATTTGGTGATCTGTTTACCGGCGGATCATCGGGAATCTATGTGTTTATCGTTCAGAGTCTGGGCAATATTATTTTTGTATCCGCTCTGGTCAGCGCGTTATATTATCTGGGCGTGATCGGATTTGTCGTAAAATGGATCGGCAAGGCGGTAGGAAAATTAACGGGAACGACAGAAGTGGAAAGTTTTGTAGCGGTAGCAAATATGTTTCTGGGTCATACAGACAGCCCGATTCTGGTAGCAAAATATATCAAGGATTTAACAGACAGTGAGATTTTTGTAATTTTAGTTTCCGGTATGGGCAGCATGTCGGCATCGATACTCGGTGGTTATTCTGCATTAGGGATCCCTATGAGTTCCCTGCTGACCGCAAGCGCGCTCGTTCCGATCGGAAGCATTATGGTATCCAAGATCATCTGTCCGCAGACCGAAGAAGTAAAATCTATCTCCGGCGTTAAAATGGACAACAAAGGCAGCAACACCAATGTGATCGACGCACTTTCCGAAGGCACGAATACCGGCATTCAGATGGTAATATCGATCGGAGCGTCGATCGTTGGCTTTGTCGGTGTGGTTGCGCTGATCAATATGATTCTGGGAATCGCAGGCATCAGTTTATCGCAGATCTTTTCTTATATATTCGCACCGTTTGGCTTTTTAATGGGACTGGAAGGCGACGCGGTCTTTATGGAAGGCTCTTTATTAGGCAATAAGCTGATCCTGAATGAGTTCATTGCATTTGGCGATCTGGCAGGAAGGCTTTCTTCACTGGATGCCAGAACTGCTCTTGTATGCACGATTTCCCTTTGCGGCTTTGCCAATATTTCCAGCATGGGCATGTGCATCGGCGGCATTGGCGTACTCGCACCGGAAAAAAGAGGAACCATTTCCCGTCTTATTTTCAAAGCCATGCTGGGCGGCGTATTTGTAAGCATTAACAGCGCGTTGCTGGTAAGCATTGCTTCATTATTATAGTTGTATTATTATTTTGCAGAAAAATAAAAGGAGCTGTCAGCAGACAACGCTGACAGCGGAAAGGATGAACATGGATCAGAAAAACATGGATCAGGAAAACATGGATCTGAAAAAAATATTAGGAATGGTAGACCATACACTGCTTGGGGTCACAGCGGCCTGGGAAGAAATCCGTCAGATTCTGGACGACGCGATGAAATATGGGACAGCATCCGCCTGCATTCCGGCAGCTTATGTAAAAGAAGCGGCAGAGTATGTGAATGGTAAGCTGGCGATCTGTACCGTTATTGGTTTTCCGAATGGATATAGTACCACGGCAGTGAAAGTATTTGAAACAAAAGATGCCATCGCAAATGGCGCAGACGAGATCGATATGGTGATCCATATCGGAGCGCTGAAAGATCAAAGATACGGGGAGATTGAAGATGAAATCCGTCAGGTCCACGAAGCCTGCCAGGGAAAGATCTTAAAGGTCATTATAGAAACCTGCCTCTTAACAGAAGAAGAGAAAATCAGAATGTGCGAAATCGTCACAAACGCCGGAGCGGAATATATCAAAACATCCACAGGCTTTTCCACAGGCGGGGCAACCTTTGCGGATGTCGGACTGATGAGAAGTCATTGCGGCCAGCAGGTAAAAGTAAAGGCGGCAGGCGGGATCTCATCCTTTGACGATGCGAAACAGTTTATCCGCCTTGGCGCAGACAGACTGGGTACAAGCAGACTGGTGAAACTTATGGAAAACGCAGATGACGCTGCGGGTGAATAAACTGCACATACAGAAAGGATCAAAGGACAGATGATGAATGTTTCCACAATGATCGAGATCTTTGGATATATTGGCTCCGCGCTGGTTGTTGTATCCATGCTGATGTCATCCGTGGTAAAATTAAGGGTGATCAATATGGCAGGCAGTATTATTTCAGGAACGTACGCGCTGATCATAAGATCATTTCCACTGGCGCTTATGAATTTCTGCCTGATCGTTATTAACATTTATAATTTATACAGATTATTAAAATCAGAGCAGCAGTACGATCTGATCGACGCGAAAGCAGACGATTCCCTTTTAACTTATTTTTTAGACCATTATAAAGACGATATCCGGATTTATTTTCCAGATTTTAAAATCAATACGGTACAGCCTGATCAGGCGTATATTGTCTGCTGCGACGGAACACCGGCGGGTGTGCTGCTCGGAAGGCTGGGTGGGGAAGGTGTCCTGGATATCATGCTTGACTATTCCATCCCCGCTTACCGTGACTGTTCTCTTGGAAGCTTTTTATATCCGGGATTACAGCAGAGAGGGATCCGGACGCTTACATTTGCACAGAAGAAATCGGAAGCGCATGTGTCTTATATGAAGAAAATGGGATTTGTGGCGGAAAATGATGTGTATGTAAAAAGACTGTAAAGGGCGGCTTTCATGGGCACGAACTTAAGAGCAAATGCAACCATTTACATAAAAATGTTATATTCTGGCTATGCGGACGCCAGATGGGAGGCGGTGATCTGTCTGCCTGTGGCTTTGCCCGATAAAACGGGGCATGCTATTCCAGAATGCAAGAAGTTCTAAGTATTCTGCATCCAGTCTGTGGAACCGGACGGGCGCGACACCTACTTCGCTCTGGCG
>CANTHI010000152.1 GCA_947653505.1 uncultured Eubacterium sp. | reverse complement strand
CTTCGCATCCTAAAAACTTCCGATATTCTTTTAGCTGCGCAACATCCCCTTCATAGATAACATGCGCCGCTCCCTGCAGCTTCACCGCCAGTGCAGACAGCTCTACCGGAAAAGTACCGTCTTCTTTTTTTGACAAAAACACAACCGGCAGGGCAAATTCTGTCTTCCCTTTCACGACCTGATCGATATATTCTTTTTTATCATCCAGAGAAACCGCCATCTGGGAAACCGGCATACTGCCATCATGTCCGGCATATTCTTCGTGAATGATCATCTTTACAAAAACCGGTGGATAATAGACCGGGCAAAAATCCGTTGTAAGCTCTGTCGTCTCAAGCGCGACCTTAATCGTCAGAAATCTTTTCTCATAGTTCAGTATAAAATCCGTCTTCCAGACTCCATACGCATTCTCTTTCTGCAGACGGGACGCTATCACGCCTTTATGTGGCAGCTCTTCGATCATCAGTCTTTTATCTGCTTCCCGCCATTCCATCTGGAACTGCGATCCATCCCATTCCAGATTTTCAAATTTATCATACTGACTTCCCTGATTCCATCTGCGTACCAGCTCTACAAACGTTTTTTTGTCTAATTTCTGATGAACCGGAAACTGCGTTGAATATGTAATCATGTACTGCACTCCTTCCATTCTCAAGTCTGCTGTCCGTCTGTCAGACAGGTACTTTTACCATTATACACCCGAATGCACTTTCTGTCAGTTATTTTGTGAAATCACGTCCTGACATACATACCAGCCGCAGATTCGGATCTATATATACCGTTAGCAGGTTAAGGAGACAATAAGGATATGAATACTTCGATTCAGGACATCATCGCTTGGTATCGCCAGCTTTTACCGGCTGGCCTGCTTCCCAAAATTCACTGGTTCGTCTTCCTGCAGCGGCGCCAGCATCCCTCTTTTGGCAAGCTCTTCCTGAATTGCATCCAGTGTCGGCTCATCATCCGCAAATACCGTATGATAATGATATCCGGAAGTCGCATTTTTTAAAAGACGTGATTTTCCAGAATGGATATTTTCCATAAACTCCCGGATATCTTTACGGGACCGGATTTTCATATCTGCACGAACGACCCCGTATACTTTATGATAGATAAATACATCCTGCACTTTGCCGCCCAGATCTACAATCAGTGTCAGCTCTTCCTCTGTCTCATCATCCGAATGTAGCAATTTGAACACCCTGCTGCATTCATGTCTGGTCTGCATCATCAGATATCCGCGGCTTGCGGATAAAATCTCTGCCCCATTGGCACGCAAAAGCGCAATATCCTGTACGATCACCTGCCGGCTGACATGCAGCTGTCCGGCAAGTATCGTACCGGAAACCGGTGTACTGCTGTCTGATAAGATTGCAAGCAGCTGTTTTCTGCGCTGTTCTCCATTCATCTGCCACAACTCCCTTCTTTGTTCTATGGAACATCCAGCGCTTAGCCGGAAACATCACAACCGCAGGCAGGATCAGATTAAGCTTTCGCAACTGCGTGCAGATTTTTTAACGAAAGATCCAGAATCGGAGCAGAATGTGTCAGCGCCCCGCTGGAAATATAATTCACTCCCAGCTCCTTTAATCTGGCAATATTTTCTTTTGTAACATTGCCGGATACCTCTATCTCTGCCCTGCCGTCAATATAAGCAACCGCTTCCCTGAGCTGTTCCTGTGTCATATTATCCAGCATAATAATATCAGCTCCCGCTTCCACGGCTTCTTTTACCATATCTATGGTTTCTACTTCTACTTCAATCTTGCGCACAAACGGGGCATACTCTTTCGCCATCTGCACCGCCCGTTTCACACTGCCTGCAGCGCCGATATGGTTATCTTTTAGCAAAACGCCGTCTGACAGATTGTACCGATGGTTATTTCCGCCACCTGTACGCACGGCATATTTCTCAAATATACGATTATTTGGTGATGTTTTGCGTGTATCCAGCAGGCGGATCTTCGTTCCTTCCAGCAGACTGGCAACCGCATGTGTATAAGTCGCGATCCCGCTCATTCTTTGCAGATAATTCAGCGCCGTACGTTCCCCGCACAGCAGCGTACGGATGTCCCCACGGATTTTTGCCAGCAGCTGGCCATTTTTAACCGCGTCTCCATCTGCCGCGAAAAATTCTGTTTTGACCTGCGGATCTAACAGTGTGAATACCCGCTCAAAAATCTGCAGACCGCAAAGAACTCCATCCTGCTTGCAGATCAGGTCAGCCTCTCCCGTCTGTGCGTACGGCATCACACTGTTGGTCGATACATCATCGCTCGTAATGTCCTCCCGCAGTGCGCTTAAAATCAATGGTTCCACATTCAGTTTCATAGTTATCGGATCAAACATCTTTTCAAATTCCTTTCTTTTTTATAAGATCTTTCTTTATTATAGTTTTCCCAATCAGATAGCCGCATGTGTACCGGACTGCTCCATCATTTCCTTCCAGATTATTTCTTTATTTTCCTGCTCCAGCTTCGCAAAATCTTCATATGCATGTAGGTCCACTGCCGCAGACAAATCTGCCTTTGGCGCATTCCGGTCCGCCATCATCGCGTCTGCCGCTCTTTTTGCAAACACAAGACTTTCCAGCAGGGAATTACTGGCCAGACGGTTTCTCCCATGCACGCCGTTGCAGGCAGTTTCCCCGACCGCATACAGACGGGGCATGGACGTGCGGCTGTTATAATCTACACGGATACCGCCCATAAAATAATGCTGGGCCGGAACGACCGGTATGCATTCCTTTGTCACATCATACCCCATCTGCGCACAGTGCTCTATGATATTCGGAAAATGCGCCTGCAGCTCTTTCCCGGGAATCGTCCGCAAATCCTCCCAGACATGCGGGGTGCCATCCTTTTTCATCTGCGCCTGTATCGCCTTCGTCAGTTCATCTCTTGGAAGCAGCTCGTCCACAAACCGCCGCATATGTTTGTCATAAAGTCTCGCGCCTTCTCCCCGTACAGACTCCGAGATTAAAAAGCTGCGCTCTTCCTGATCCGGTGTATAAAAAGTCGTCGGATGAATCTGAACATAATTTAGATTCCATACAGCCACTCCATGCCGCAGCGCTACCGCGACCGCATCCCCGGTCAGATGCCGGAAATTCGTAGAATGTTCATACAAGCCACCAATTCCGCCAGTGGCAAAAACTGTATATGCCGCTTTTACCAGTTCCACTGACCCATCCGGTTTTCGTACCACTCCGCCATAGCACTCCTGCCCTTCCGTCAGAATGTCCAGCATCGCTGTATGTTCCAGCAGTTTTATATTGGCACACTTTTTTACCTGCTCCAACAGCTTTTGTGTAATTTCCTTTCCGGTAATGTCCTTATGAAATAAGATCCGGCTTCTGGAATGCGCCGCTTCCCTCGTAAACGCAAGACTCCCGTCTGCTTCCCGCTGGAAATCCACCCCATATTCCAGCAGCTCCTGAATCACCTGCCCCGAAGAGCGGATCATAATCTCTACAGAAGTCCGGTCATTCTCATAATGACCCGCACGCATCGTATCTTCAAAATAATCCGCATAATCTGACTCATCCCTGAGCATACAAATCCCACCCTGGGCAAGAAATGAATCACTGCTCTCCAGATCTGATTTTGTAATGACTGTAATCTGCATATCCTTTGGCAGATGAAGTGCACAATATAATCCGCTGCATCCGCTTCCAATTATTAAAATATCTGTCTTCATGAATACCCTTCTCTTTCTTAAAATGTATGGCTTTTATGCACTTATCCTGCATCTGGAAGATTGCTGCCAGATGCTGCCAGATTTACATTATGCACATTATAGCACATACGGCAGGAAGCTGACAAGACATATGTGAATGCAATTAGAACGGATAATAAAATCTTTGAACTGATTCAAAGTTTCCCAGAGAATAAGCTGGCATGTATAATCCTGCCAAAAAACGCCACCCTATATACATCTGATGAAAACAGGAGTATCTGACTATGAACAAACCATTAACCTCTGATTTTGCATATAACCAGCAGCTGATGAACGATATTTTCCATCCGCAGCTGAGCTATGACCTGATGCTGCGCTCTTTTATCATTGCAAAAAGACCTGCCTGCTTTTATATGATCGATGGACTGAATAAGGACGATATGCTGGAAAAGATCATGGAGAACTTTTTTACTATTACTCCGGATTCCATGCCTGCTTCAGTACATGCGTTTTCGAATCTTATGATTCCTTATGGGGAAGTCGAACTGATCAAAGATACGGACTCGCTGACTACCGCGCTGCTGTCAGGCGTTCCGATTCTGATCATCGATGGGTATGATCAGGCGCTTGCCATTGATTTCCGGACATATCCTTCCAGAAGCGTGGAGGAGCCTTCCAAAGAAAAGGTACTGCGTGGTTCCAAAGATGGCTTTGTGGAAACTATCGTATTTAATACAGCTCTGATCCGCCGCAGAATCCGTAATCCTGATCTTGTTATGGAAACCACTACGGTAGGCAGGAGCTCGCGTACGGACGTTGTGCTTTCTTATATGAGTGAACGGGCTGATCCGCATTTTCTGGATGGCATCCGCAGACGCCTGTCCGAAATATCTGTGGACGCATTGACAATGAACTGCGAAAGCCTTGCAGAAGCACTCTGTCCGCACCACTGGATCAATCCTTTTCCAAAATACAAATACACAGAACGTCCGGATACTGCCGCATCTGCCATTTTGGAAGGCAGCATTGTGCTCCTCGTGGACAATTCCCCATCTGCCATCATACTGCCGGCCACTTTATTTGAACTGACCGAGGAAGCAAATGACTATTACCTGCCGCCTGTTACAGGCACTTACCTGCGTCTTTCCCGCCTGCTTGTAAATATCACCGCGCTCATACTCACACCGACCTGGCTGCTGTTTCTCCAGTACCCGCAATGGCTGCCGGATACATTTTCCTTTGTGCTCGTAAAAGACGAGATTCACATACCGATTCTGTTTCAGCTGCTGCTGTTGGAATTTGCCATAGATGGAATGAAGCTGGCCGCCATGAATACTCCGGAGATGCTGAGCACTCCCCTAAGCGTCATCGCCGGAATCGTGCTGGGAGACTTCGCTTCCCAGTCAGGCTGGTTTAATCCGGAAACCATGCTCTATATGGCATTTGTTGCGATTGCCAATTATGCACAGTCAGGCTATGAACTCGGCTATGCGTTAAAATTTATGCGGATCATCCTGCTGGCAGGTACTGGTGCGTTTGGCATTTACGGATACGCAGGCGGTATGCTGCTTTGTATCTGCGCGATTGCAGGAAATAAGACATTGTCTGGCGTCGGATATCTGTATCCGCTGATTCCCTTTCATGGAAAAGAACTGGTAAGACGATTGTTCCGTTTAAGTCTGGAAGATGCTAAAAAATATGAAAAATAAACTATGAAACATATCATGTACAAAATACAAGTACAAATGAAAAATCGTATTTTGAGCTGGCTGCCCATATAGTTGCGGCAGCCGCAATCCCAGATTTCGTCCAGCCGGTCCGTAGTTATACAATTGCCTCAAGAATTGTGCTGCATCCGATCTGAATCGTCCGCAATCCGATTTTTTTCTTTTTGTTAAAGTTAAAGCTAAGCATATATCCTTTTTTCAAATGATAATATTCCAGATATTCTGCCAGTTGTTTCTCTCCTCTTTCATGGTAACTGTTACCCCGCCATATTTTCATCTCTATCACAAACTGTTCACCCGCATAATCTACAATCAGATCTGTTCGTTCCATATTCCGTGTCTGTGACTCAATATAGTAATTTCCTGCTCCATTAATAATCGGCCTTAAATATAACAGAAAATATCTGCGCCCATCCGCTTCCAAAAACTCCTGCTGCCTGTCTCCATATAATTCGTCAAAATGCTGTACAAATTTTTCCAATACGAGTTCCATGTCCAGCCGCCCATTTCGTACAAACTGATTCCTGTCCTGTAATGCCACATCATAAATACGCTCTTTTCGCACAATCGGAGATGCCAGGAACCAGTTATACAACAGCGTCTCAAAAATTCTGTTGGCCGGTACTATCTGATAATCTCTCTTTTTTACAAAGCCCAGCATAAGAGCCATTTCTATCGAATGTACGCCTACCACATAGTTGATTTCCTTTCCACGAAATAAAAGTTCCCGAAGCATCTCCCTCAGTTCCGGATATTCTTCCAGCTTATGGATCAGAGATTCAAAAAGCGTATTTTGTTGTGCAAGCATCATTCTCACTGCCTCTAGTACCCCTTTTTTCGTCCATACATCTTTTCCTGCAATCCGTTCATCCATCATTTTACATAGATAAGAAACTAAAAACGGATAACCAGATGTATACGCATATATCCATGCCGCTATCTGATCCACATGCATCCCCGTCTGATGATCCTGCTCATACTCCGTCAGCATCCCGGCAATATCCTTTTGTGAAAAACTCATATCTACTAAAAAATCTACCGCAATATTCCACGGACTATTCCCTTTATGTTCTTTTTTCGGATGCATCTTACTTTTCATATTTTTAATATCATAAACACCAGCAAGAATTACAGATTGAAATGTAGGTGTAATGTCCCGGTCTATATAATACGCTCGAAGCTGGGCCAGAAAATCCAAAAAAACTGGATGATCCGACGCGTAATCCACTTCATCAATCATCAGCACTACTGGTTTTGACGCTGCCCCACAAAAATTACTCAGATGTCCAAACAGTTCAAACAATTCGAATGCACCTTTCTCTTTTTCATCCTGCATAGACTGTTTTAAAGCACCCATAATCCCCTTCGGACTGTCCGGATCTTCTTCCACAGACTGTAAAAACATTCGGGCAAATGTCAGTGAAAAAGTATTTTCGTTTTTAAACTTTGAAGCTCCGATCCGCTGAAAGTCCATACTAACTGTCAGATAATCCCTTTTTAAATAGCGGCTCAGCGCCCGCAGGGTAGTTGTTTTCCCATATTGCCGCGCACGATTGATTACAAAATAATCCCCCCTGTCAGCCATAGCCCTGATCTCCATCAGCCTGTCGTCTATATTCACCATATAATGCAATTTGGGTTTGCAGTCTGCACTGATATTAAAAATTTTACCCATCCCACACCTGCTTTCTCCATAGATTCTGCCAACAAATTATGATTCCGTTTATTTTAACACATTATCCGTATTTTTGTAACTGCCCAGCTTATATAAACTTTTCTTTTTACACAAAATCGCCCCTCACTCCTGAATCATATTCTTAGGAACTGTCAGTTCCTTACGACTTTCCAAAATCCCAGATAAAATTATCTTGACAACAGCCACCACTATCCCTTTTAATATAAAAACAGGGGAACCTGTTATTACGGACATCACAGCCACTGCTGTAACAAAATTTTTCGCGGAAAAATCCTATCCTGCCGCGAAGGAAAGGAGAAGCATATGAAAAAAGTTGTAAAGGTCCTGCAGCAGATCTGCAGAATCCTGGAACTGGTTGTCGCTGTATTTGTACTGATTGGGATTATCATGTCTATTGTCAGTCTGTTAAAAGACGATATTAAACTATTCGAAGAACTGCTGGACGATATGACCACGTTCCGGCATTATCTGGAAAAGATTTTTGTCCTTGTTATCGGTATTGAATTTTTAGAAATGCTCTGCCATCCTAATTCAGACAATGTCATTCAGGTACTGATCTTTCTTGTGGCACGGCATATGATCGTGGGGGAAACTACTCCGTACGAAGATTTTGTATCGGTACTGAGTATTGCGGTCTTATTTGTTTTACGCAAATACATGCATGGCGGCGGTAAAAAGCCGGGCATTCAGATTGCGGCATGTCCGGAGCTGGAGAAAACAGGCTCTGAGAAATAAATGTTACATCCTGGGGAGCCGGACCGTCCGCACTAATTTAAGCAGTCATATGAAACTATTGATGTAAATTCCAAAATATTGGATATCCGGACGCCAGATGGGAGACGGCGGTCTGGCTGCCTGTGACTTTTCCAGAATGCAGGAAGTTCTTCCAACGTCTCAGGCAGCCAGATCACAGTCTCCCATCCAGCTGGTTTTCAAAAGCTTTACACACACTACATTAAGATATTAAATATGAATTATATTATATTGTTTCACCTTTTATACAGCCTGTCTTCATTGCACGAGGACAGAAAACGGATGAAACGTTG